>CABUQL010000221.1 GCA_902493665.1 uncultured Eubacteriales bacterium | reverse complement strand
GTCGTGAGCAAACAGCACTATTGGATCAGCGATCCCGAAGACCCGCTTTACAACCAGATGACGCAACAGACGCCCCGGACCGACAATTTCGAATACCTTCGCCGCGACGACGAGGTATACCGCTATGCCGCCGTGGTCGAATACAACATGCGCCCGATCGAGAAGTACAAGGGAAGCGCGATCTTCTTCCATATCGAGAGCGGCTTCGACCGCGGTACGGCTGGCTGCATCAGCGTCACCCGACGCAAAACCGTCGAGGTGCTGCAATGGTTCGATCCGCAGAAAGTCCCATACATGCTGATTGTTACGAAGCCGCAAGCTCTGCAGAACCCGGGGAGCCGATCTTTCGATTACCACTGAAAATGTGTTTGCAACGAAACGGGACGGGGCGTTACCCCTTCGAGAATCGCGTATTTGAAAACTCAATCGTACCGATTTGATTTTGCTGTCGAATTCTACCTTTCAAAAATAATTTAGGAGATATTTCTATGTCTATTCTATGTCTATTCTATTCTTTGATACTTAGGATATCAAAGCAGAAAGTAATTTAAATAATATATTATCACCCTGCTAATTCCCGCCAAGAGGGATAATAACCCGAATCCACCTCGTATTTTGCGAGGTGGATTGTTTGTTTATAGTATCAAAACGAATATAAGTGGAACGATAATTTATGCTTTCCCTGCGCCGTATATTGTTACTTGTTGTTCTTCTTAATGTTCCATAACTTGGTCAAAGACTCCGTCGTTATATTGCGGAGGATAACTTTTGTTTAACGAGACAGAAGAATATTTTTTGATTCAGTTCAGCCCTTAATATTTGAATTGTTCAGTCAATCTGCAAATGATGATTGAACGTCAATAAGCTCCTTGATCTTTCCCGGAAAAAGTCTTACACTTGTCAGTGGATTATCACACCTTCTATATTCTTATCTTCGCCATACTCGAAATTGTGTTTGTTGTACGGGTGCGTAAGGATATCATAGAAAGCTTTTCCTTCAAATGTCAAACCCAATTTGCGGAAACTATCCTTGTTCTGTCCTAATCCTACAAGAATATCAAGTGTCTGTTGTGTCGCATTTTTTATAATCTCATCTCTACAAAAGCTTCTTCGAGTAACAGCTTCGCGCTGCAGTTGTGATACTTGTCAAGAGCCTTTTTTCAGTAACGCTTCATATTTCTCGGCAGCAATTTTATACTCTTTAATCGATTGCGAAAAAAATGGCAAGTATCTCCAATTTTTTGCAGGTAACTTTAATTGCGTAACAAATTCAGGACTGAATAATAAAGCCGTTTATGTCGAAATATTCATTATATCTCCCCTCTTAAAACCAAGGTGGCACGCATACTATTTCAAAACAAGCATAGAGCAAGGTTCGTTTTAGGTGACAAATTCATCCTTATAGACCTTGTAATAAAAGTAATTAAACCATGAAAAAATAAATCCTTCCTTCATAAGACTTTTTTGGCTTATTTTTGATATGTTTTCTGCAAAAACGGTTACGCTCTGGTATTTTGAATAGAACTCATTATTAACTTAAATTTTGTCAACATGAAAAGAAAAACATTTACGGTAATGATGGTGACTTTACTTTGTTCCTGTATCGCCTTCACCTCTTGTATCGGATCGTTCAAACTGAGCAATAAAGTATTGAGTTGGAACAAACAAGTTTCCAATAGCAAGTTCGTCAATGAAGTCGTCTTCTTTTGTTTCTGGGTAATACCTGTATATGAAGTAACCACAATCGCCGATGTTTTGGTCGTCAACAGCATCGAGTTTTGGAGCGGCGACAATCCTCTGGCAGAAACTGAAACAGAAAAATCCATTCACGGTAAAAAGGGGGAATATTTGGTACGGTACAAACGTAACGGCTATCGCATCGTTAATCGCAACACCAAAACCAGTGTCGATTTAATCTATGACAAAGGTACGAAGACATGGTCCGCAATGGCTAAAAACAAACCCGTAGAGTTTATGACTTTCCTTGACGACAATACGGTCAGGGTATATCTGCCTGGAGGAAAAACCATGAATGTTGAATTATCCGAATCTGGTGTAGCCACATTTAGAGAAGTCATCGAACGTGATTATGCCATGTTGCGTTGAAAAACCGATAAGGACAAATTTTTGTAAAGGGGATCATTCAAGTCCCCTTTACAAAGTCTGTCCCGCCTTGTAATCTGCCGGAACCGTATGTGGATCATTCGTAATTGAAACACCCGAACGTTTAAGCGCAGTCGCAAATGAATGTCTTGCGACATAGGGGGTCAAATTGATACTAATATTTAATTCTTTGTTTATCAACTTTAAACATAAATTTATTTTAGCAATTACTTTATGAGTGCAATTCCGTCGCTGTTGCTCCGTCGTGTGATAAAACGATAAAATCGGAAACAGATAGGGCGATTGGTCTCGACGGTTACGGACGACTATCTCCATTGCTTGAGATAACGAAGGTAATTTTATCATTTTGTGCTCTTTGCGCCTTATATAGATCAATCTATCTTCCACTATATTTTGCTGGGTAAGATAAGCCATGTCTACGAAATTGATTCCTCCCATATAATAGCTGAAAGCGAACAAATCGACGGCCAGTCGGACATAAGGACGATCGCTGGCATAGTTGATGATCCGAAATATTTCCGCTTTGCCGATAGCACGTTTAGCGGTCGCTCGGTGCAATTTCGACACTTTATAAGACTTGAAAGGGTCGTGTTCCGACTTGGCACCTTTCCCTCAATAGCGACATTATATACAACCGCAACGTGCGAAAACGTCGGCCTATCGTATTCTCGGAAAATCCCTGTCCACGCAACCACGATTCATAACGCTTCAGCCATGCCGTATCAATATCGGAGAAATAGATTCAAGTGGCCGTTGAATTTTAGCAATGAATGATAGCAATGAATGATGGATTTCCAGATGAGATAGGGCGTAACCTTCACGATGTTGTTTTTTCAATCGCTGTATTTGCAACAAAAACATATCGCCAACCATCCGACAGGGCGAATAACTGTCGATTTGTTCAACCAACCTTGTTGCAGTAAACTCCCTGTGTTCACTAATCAATTCAATGACGCGCTCCGAATACTGCCTGCTTTTCTCAGCTATGACCTTTTCGATCATATCTTTGTTAGGACAGTGTC
>CABUQL010000220.1 GCA_902493665.1 uncultured Eubacteriales bacterium | reverse complement strand
TGTTTTCTTTTTAAATGACGGTAAAATACGATGGTATGAGATTTTCGGGATTTTTATGGGATATATTTTTTATTATCTTACAATAAGCAGTTTTGTTATAAGTTTTTTTGACAAAATAAAAAAGCTTATAATTAAAATTTTTATTCTTCTCATAAAGCCTTTGGCTTTTGCGGTAAAGATGCTCAAAATCCCCGCCGGCAAGGTTAAAAATGTAATTAAAACATCAAAAAGATGCATAAAAACTGTAAAAAATAAACAAAAAACAAAAATTCACCAAATAAAATACATTTTTAAAAAAATTTAACTTTACATTTAAAAGAAAATGGATTATAATATAACAAAGAAATTTTGATACGGAGTGATAAAATGCCTGTTACACATAAGAAAAAGTTCAAACTTAATAGGCTCATTATTGCCGTTGCAATATGCATTGTAGCAGTTGTGCTTATAAGACAGCAGCTTGTTATTAATTCATACAACAAAAAAATTTCGGATTTAAAATCGGAAATTAAAACAGAAGAAAAAAGAACAAAGGAAATTGAGAAAAAAGCGGCTTTGTATTCGTCGGATGAATATATTGAAAAAGTTGCAAGAGAAGAGCTCGGACTTGTAAAACCGGATGAAAAAGTATTTGTAGATTCCGGAAACAAGTAATTATACATAAGGGAAAAATAAGGGAGGATATCTTTTAAGATGCAGGTGGAAGTTGGCAAAATATACGACGGTAAAGTAACGGGAATAACTAATTTCGGAGCTTTTGTGGATATAGGAAACTCTGTTACGGGGTTGGTTCATATATCCGAAGTTGCCGCAACGTACGTTAAGGACATTAAAGACCATTTGTCAATCGGCGACAAAGTTAAGGTCAAGGTTGTAAACGTTGATGAAAAAGGCAAAATAGGAATGTCTATAAAACAGGCACTTAAAGAAGAAAGAAAAAGTGCGCCTGCAAATGTCAGACCTGCAGATGTGGATTTCTTTTCAAGAAATGAACAGTCGGATTTGTCGTTTGAAGATAAGCTTAATAAATTCAAACAGGCAAGTGAAGAAAAAATGCATGATTTAAAAAGAAGCATGGAATCAAAAAGAGGCTCTTCAAGAAGAGGTTCAAATCACTAAAATTATATAATGAAGAAAATGTTGTTTTTATCTTTTGATAAACGAAAATTCCGACGCCTTTGCAAGACAGAAATGCATTTTAAACAAAAAAACCAAATAAACAAAATTAGAGACAGACGGTTTAATCAATCGTCTGTTTTTTTGCGTTTTCTTCGCGGTTGTAATCCGGATTTTTACGGTTTTACACCTTATATAATGTTTTTCGATGCAAATGTGATATTTAAAATGTTAAAAAAATCGGCTTGGATTTATTACAATTGTATATTTTATACAAAACATCCCAAAAACGCCTGTATTATCGCATTTATCGAGATACAAAAAACAAGGTTTGTCATAAAACACATTCAAATAACACAACAAAACAAGTGTTTTAACCCCTTTGCGGCTGATATTGTGTTAATCAAATGTTAAAAATTTGTTAAATATGCACTAATTTTTAAAAAATGCATAAAAACATAAATTCTTTTGAAAAATCGCTCATACACTGATAAAAACAGGACTTAAGCCCAAAATGACAATAACTGTAAATAAATCTCTAAATTTACAATTATACCTGTTTGTTGTAAAAAAGTTGTGAAAAATAACAAGTGTAAATTTACATTTTTTGTAAAAAATTTGACAAGCAATGTGATTTTGGTTAAACTTAAGTTCCAATTACAAATTCGAACTTTTGTTTGAATGACTTTAAATCACCTGCTAAAACTCGTTTTTGCAAGTGAAATAAAATCTTGTAAGAGGAAAATCAGGAGGAAATTATGTTTAATATTATGAAAGGGAGCACCAAAAGGACGGTTGCTGTTTCTGCAATAGTTTCAACATCGCTTTTGGCTCTTACGGTTTTCGCATCCGGTGAGATTAAACAAAACCAGCTTGGCGAAAACAATTATCCTTCGCAGTATTCTTACGTTCAGGATGATTCGGTAAGAGATATGCTCAACGGCATCGCAGTCAACCGTCTTGCTGAAGACGAAAGATTGGCTGCTTCAGAAAAAAAATCAATCAAAAAGCCGAAAAAAGTAACGATTAAAGACGGCAAAAAAACGATTGAACTTTACACGGTTGCACAAACCGTCGGCGATTTAATTGATGAAGGAACAATATCAATTAATGACAAAGTTGATTTTATGAATATGAATTCATATGATAAAATCAAAGACAACATGGTAATTGATATAACACGTGTTACATCGGACGTTATGTCTGTTGAAGAACCAATTGCATTTGAAACGGTTAAACGTGAAAACTCAATTATCCCCAAAGGAGAGGTAAAAATCATCTCCGAGGGATCGGAAGGTGTTTTGCTTAAAAATACCGAGGTTATTTACCACAACGGCGAAAAAGTTGACACGGTCGTTACAACAGCTGTTAAAACGGAGCCTGTAAACAGAATAGTTGAATACGGTACAGGCGATTATGCACTCGGAAGCAAAATGTCAAACGTTAATTACTCAAAGGTTATAAAATGTTCTGCATCAGCATATTGCGCATGCAGCAGATGCTGCGGAAAATCAACAGGTGTTACCGCAAGCGGTATGAAAGCACAGTACGGTGTTGTTGCGGTTGACCCGAGAGTTATTCCGCTGGGAACAAAGCTTTATATCGAATCGTCCGACGGTTCGTACACATACGGCTACAGTGTTGCTGCTGACACGGGCGGCGCAATAAAAGGCAACAGAGTTGACCTTTTCTTCCCGTCGCATTCCGACGCTTTGCAGTTCGGAAGAAGAAGTGTTAATGTTTATATTGTAGGATAATTTAAAACGCTCTGATTTTTTCGGAGCGTTTTTATTTGCGAAAAATCATCGGTTATGCGTTTTGCCGGTTTTATTTCCGATAGTGCCATCAGTGCGTGTGATGATGTGCAATTGACAAATTTCATATTCGTGGTAAAATATACATAGGATAAGTAAAGAGGAGTGACGCTTATGTTTAAAGAAATATCAATTAATGATTTGCAGTTTAACCCGTTTGATAAAATCGCCTCGCAGTGGATGCTTATAAGTGCGGGTGATGAAAAAGCATTCAATACA
>CABUQL010000219.1 GCA_902493665.1 uncultured Eubacteriales bacterium | reverse complement strand
GAAGTATTTCATTAATCTGTGGAATCAGGCAAGGCTTGCAATTCCGATTGTTGTAATAACACTCGTATTTGTTTGCGTGTATAAAATTATGCCGAACAGGCGTCTGTCGTTCAAAAGTGTTTTGCCCGGTGCAATATTTGCGGCAACGTGCTGGGGACTTTTATCAACAGTTTTTTCATATTATGCAAATAATTTTGCAAAATACCATGTTATATACGGAAGTATTGCGGGCGTTATCATGCTTGTGACATGGCTTTTTATGTCGTCTTACGTAATACTTTTCGGCGGCGCGTTCAATGCGTCGCTCCACAGATTTGTAACAAGAAAAAGGATAGAGAGGGAAGGAAAAAATGAAGATATATCTTGACAACAGCGCCTCATCGCGTCCTTATGACGAAGTTATTGATGCCGTCTCGGAAAGCATGAAAAATCTTTATGCAAATTCATCGTCGCTTCACCTTGCGGGGAAAAATGCCGAGGACGGAATTGAAAAGGCAAGAAAAACAATTTCTTCATATTTAAAATGCTCTGCCGACGAGCTTTATTTTACAAGCGGCGGTACCGAAAGCAACAATATTGCAATTTTCGGTTCGGCACGTGCAAACAAACGCAGCGGAATGAAAATTATTACTTCAAAGGTGGAACATCCTGCGGTTTTGGAATGTTTTAAATCGCTTTGCGACGAAGGATTTGAAACGGTTTATATTAACGTTGACGAAAACGGAATTGTTGATGTTAACGAGCTTGAGAGAGAGGTTGACAAAAACACAATTCTTGTAAGTATTATGAGCGTCAACAACGAAACGGGCGCAATTATGCCGCTTGAAAAAATCGGAAGAATTATTAAAGAAAAAAATCCCGATTGTCTTTTTCACACGGACTGCGTGCAGGGATTCGGAAAAGTTGATATTGACGTTGACAAAATGAAACTGGATATGCTTTCGGTGTCGGCACATAAAATTCACGGTCCGAAAGGCGTGGGCGCATTATATATAAGGAAGAAAACAAAAATTAAATCTCCCGTATGCGGCGGCGGACATGAAAAAGGCATGCGTTCGGGAACGCTTAACACAAGCGGAATTTTGGGATTTGCAAAAGCTTGCGAAATCATTTTTTCAAAAGACAAAGAAAGGCTTTCGTCACTGAAAAAATACTTTATTGATGAGGTTTTAAAAATCGGAGATGTCACTTTAAACACTCCCGAAATGAGCGTGCCCAATGTTTTCAATTTATCGTTTGAAGGTGTAAGAAGCGAAGTGCTTTTGCATGTGCTTGAATCGAAAGGAATATTTGTTTCATCGGGCAGTGCTTGCTCATCGCACAAAAAAGAAGGCGGATACGTTTTGGACGCTATGGGCAGAAATGCAAAGCAAAAAGACAGTGCAATAAGATTTTCGCCCGATGAGGATATTACAAAAGAAGAAATCGATTATGTTATTTCGGTTTTGAAAAAAGAAGTTCCTGTTTTAAGAAAAATAATGAGATAAATTTTATAGTAAACGGAGATAAAAATGGAAAGAATTATAATGGTAAGATTCAGCGAAATTATTCTTAAAGGACTCAACAGAAGACATTTTGAAAATCTTCTTGTTGAAAACATTAAAGATGCAATTTCGCAAATGGGAAATTACGAAATCAAAAAGTCGCAGGCGATTATATACATAAAACCGCTTGAAGGCGGCGAGCAGACAAAAAACATAATGGCTCGTTTAAAATATATTTTCGGTATTGTTTCAATCACACTTGCGTACAAATGTGAAAAAGAACTTGAAAAAATTCAGGAAAAAGCGGTTTTGTATTTAAAAGACGAGCTTAAAGACAAAAAGACTTTTAAAGTCGAGGCAAAAAGGGCAGACAAGAAATATCCGCTTAAATCGCCTGAAATATGCTATCAGGTGGGAGGATATATTTTAGAGCACAATCCGCATTTGACGGTTGATGTTAAAAATCCCGACGTTGTTGTTATGGTCGAAATAAGAGATGACTCTGCGTATATTCACACATCAAAAATAAAATGCCTGGGCGGTATGCCGACTGGCTCGGCGTCAAAAGCAATGCTTCTTTTGTCGGGCGGAATTGACAGCCCCGCCGCGGGATATATGATTGCCAAAAGGGGCGTAAGGCTTGAAGCGGTGCATTTTTTCAGCTATCCTTACACAAGCGAAAGGGCAAAAGACAAAGTTTTAAAGCTTGCCTCAATACTTGCGCGTTACAACACAAGCGTTAAAGTCCATATCGTGCCTTTTACGGATATTCAGCTTGAAATAAGGGAAAAATGCCCCGAGGAGCACCTGACGCTTGTTATGAGAAGGTTTATGATGCAGATAGCGCAGCGTGTTGCTGAAAACAATAACTGCAAGGCGCTTATCACGGGCGAAAGTGTCGGTCAGGTTGCGTCGCAGACAATTGAGGCGTTGGGTGTTACCGACAATGCAACGAGTATGGTTGTGTTAAGACCGCTCATCGGTATGGACAAAGACGAAATCGTTGAAATTTCTCAAAAAATAGACGCATTCGAAACTTCGATTCTTCCTTATGAAGATTGCTGCACCGTATTTACGCCGAAACATCCAAGCACAAGACCGAAACTTGAAAAAATCAAACAGTCGCAGGCGCTTCTCGATTGTGAAAGACTTATAAACGAAGCAGTCGAAGGCGTTGAAACAATTGTTGTAAAAGCATAAGAATACAAGGAGATAATTAAAGTGAAAGCAGAAATAATAGCCGTCGGAACAGAAATTCTTTTGGGACAGATAGTAAATACAAATGCACAGTACATTTCGGAAAAATTATCGCAGCATGCAATTAATGTGTATAATCAGAGCGTTGTCGGAGATAATGAAAAAAGACTTGAAGAGGCGATTAAATCTGCACTTGACAAGTGCGATATGGTTATTTTGACCGGCGGGCTCGGGCCTACGCAGGACGATCTTACAAAAGAAACGGTTGCTAAACATTTCGGTTTAAAACTTGTAAGAGATGAAGCGTCGCTCAAAAATATCGTTGAGAGATTTAAACTCACCAAAAACGGCAATATGCCGAAATTAAACGAAAAACAGGCGGATATGCCCGAGGGGTGCATCATCTTAAAAAACGATGACGGAACCGCTCCCGGAGGAATAGTTGAAAAAGACGGAAAAACTGCAATTTTTCTTCCCGGTC
>CABUQL010000218.1 GCA_902493665.1 uncultured Eubacteriales bacterium | reverse complement strand
CGCCCGTAGCAAAAAAGGCGTATTAAAATCTTATTTTATGGGAAAAACACAAAAATTGCTGTTTTGAGTCTTTTTGTTTATCTTTTAGACCATTGCTTTTTTTGTATTTTTCAGCATTTTTTGCGGTCTGGGCTTTTTTTACATCCCCTTTGCAAGAAGTTTTTTGTAAAAACAGCGGAGAATCATTCAATTCTGTTCCGACGGTATAAAGAAAAGCGGAAAAACAGTTAAGCAACAGCCGCTTTTCTTATTCTCGAATTCATATCTTTGCATATACCGATATAAATGCAAAGACCGATAATCAGCAATATTTTCAGCCCTAAACCTATACTGAAAGTTATAAGAAAGCTTTTTCCGTCTTTCTCTTGCTTCTCGGCAATATCAATAAAATGCTCGGAATTGAAAATTGCCTGTTCATCTTCCGAAAAGTCGGACAACGATTTATGTTGCGAAACCGTCTCCTTGTTTTCTCCGTAACCGATAACGGTATATCCCTGAGAGCCTAATAAATACAAAAACTTATTCGTTCTGTCTTGATAATAACTGTGCACATCGGGATCTATTGTTGCCGCTGTTTCACAATCGAATGCGCAAAAATACTTAACATCATTTTCCTTAACACCTCGGAGAATCTGAAAACGCCCTGTTCCCACAAAAAGGGTAGTATCTCGTCCTGCCTGATAAACAATATCATCGGCAACATCAGGCTTTTCATCAAATACGCCGAACATCAGCAGAAGATTAAAGATTGTCAGCAGCACGATAAATAAAGCCATGATTTTTATTACTGTTTTCTGTTTTTTAGTCATTTTGCGATATACTTCCTTAGAAAAAGTCTATTCAACCTCGTCTGTTTTAGCGGGTTGTTTTTTACTCTGACATTCGCAAAAATCTTGTAAATATGTCAAGTCTTCACTGCGGTTTATTGCCGTTTTTTTCTCTTTGAAAATGCCGATAAAATACAACGTGAACAATATCAGCATTACAGAGTCAAAAATATATGAAAATATCGGAGTTATACTCGGTGTGTTGATTTTAAGAAATACGGAAAAGCACAGATCCGCAAAATATCCCGCCGCGCAAACGACAGCGACCCACATTATATTTTTTCTGATTGCGATTACAGCCAAAACAGCAACGGCAATAACAACCGCACAAAATAAATAATATGCAAACCTACCGAAATTAAACGCCGTGATAAATCCGCACAAGCAAACAGAAGCATTACCTATCCCATACAGTTCTATCTTTGGAAATGCCTCCGCCCAAATTTGAATAGACAAAGCGGACGTCAACGCTGTCAAAAACATCGGAAATACGATTATTTTATTCAGGTTTTTCATTTTTTCTTCCTTTCTTTTCTGATCTCGAAAAAGCCAGTTCGTCTCTGCGGGGTACACTTACAAAAGGCGGTGTAGTTTAGGTTGAGCAAACTTAAACACTTACCGCCCGACGCGGGCTGTTATCGGAGTTAATCCACCACGCCTTTTATTCCGACCGCTTCAAGCGCCTTGCGGGCACGCGCAACGGGCACGGACGCGGAGAAAAAGTTGTTGTCCGATTCATATGCGTCGGCTTTTGCGTAAAGGAACCGAACGGCAAGCGTATACGGCTGTTTTTTTTCGGAAGAGTCGAAGCAAATGTCGTAAAAATACTCTTCGCCGTAAACAACGGCGGGACGTTTCGCAGCGTCGGTTCCGTTCTTTTCATCTTCCCATTTAACATAATCCGCAAGCGCGGGAACTGCGGAATCGCCGCAGTCGATAAGTGCAACCACATCAATTTCCGAGAGAGAACCGTTCATATAACGTTCAACATTGTATCTTGCTATAATGCCGTCAATGTTCGAGAACGCAAGTCCCGCGAACATAACTGTCACTACAAGCGCGGAAACAGTTACAAGACGGAGTTTCTGCGCAAACTGTCTGATTATAACAAGCAAAAACAGAACCGCAAGAACACAAATAAACCAAGAGGCATAAACACGTTTCGGTGTCAGACCGTAAACGTCGATATACATTATCATTTTTGCGGCGGCGGTGCTTATCAGAACAAGCGTCATCAGAGAGAGAATGACGGACACCGTTTTTTGAACGATTTTTGCGCCTTTGCCGTCACGCTTCATCAGAAGTCCGACAAGCGCGATTATAACAAAGTTGATGAATGCGACTGCCGTCAATTGGAAAAATCCGCTACGGGCGTAATCCGCATAACTCGTTTCGGACGGAAGCGCGCCGACAAATCCGGAAACATAGTATTTCCATTGCGATATGAAAAAGATGATATATATCAGAAAAATGGGAATAACGGCGGCAAGCACGGTCGCGACGGGCGCGATTTTTGTTTTCTCTCCCGCAACACGGCAGTTCTCTGCATTTGGCGTATTTGCGCATTTCCTGTCTTTCGAAGAAACAAGAAGCCCGTAAACATACATTGCAACGGGAATGCCGAGACAGGCGCTGACGATATGTTCAACAACGGTGTCAAGGCCTATATCCTTAATAAATCTGAACATATTGCGAAAAGATTCGTCATAGAACAGCAGCGCAATTATTATCACACACGGAATAAACGCAAGCGCAATGCCGATAAGAACTTTGAGAAAACCTTTGCCGCACTTTTCGCCCTTTTTCGGAATAAGTCCGTGAAAGATTTTGCCGAAAGATGCAAACGGCAGAATAAACGCCGACTTGAAAAAATCGACAAGCAGCAAATTTGTAAAACCCTTTGCGAGTTTGTTGCCGAAAGCGGTATATACAAAATATGTATATGCCGCAAGCGAACAAGCGAACGCGAAGAAGCGAACCCATCCGTTGCCGCTGACGACTGTCGAAAATGCCAGGGCAAGCCCCGAAAGAAGCGAGATTACGGCAGGGGCGTTAAACCGCGCCTTTTCAAGTTTTACGACAACAAAAGTCAGCGCGTAAAGCAAAATAACGAACAAAAATTCGCCGAGAGGTCTGAATCCGCCCATAAAAACGCGGATAAACAGATAACCGAGCACGAAACACAACCATGCAAAAACGCTTTCGGCGGCGGTGTAACTGCGTTTCGGCGCAGGTTGATACATTCCCGCCGCAGGAGTATAACCGGGAACCGTTTGCGGGGCTTGCGTGACGCCCGTAAAATTTTCGGACGACGCAGATTGCGGGGTCTGCGGTTGTGCCGACGAAGAGGCATTCACGTT
>CABUQL010000217.1 GCA_902493665.1 uncultured Eubacteriales bacterium | reverse complement strand
AACCTTTGAAGAAACAAAAGAGCTTATTATAAAAAGTCTGGAAAGTGCATTTAATGAATGAAAATTTAAACGGAATTGTTGTTGTAAATAAAGAACAAGGATACACGTCGCATGATGTTGTAAACATTTTAAGAAAAAAGTACAAAATAAAAAAAGTAGGACATACAGGCACGCTTGACCCGAATGCAACCGGTGTTTTGCCCGTCTGCTTCGGTTCGGCAACAAAAGTTGCGGATATGATAACTTTGTCCGATAAGGAATACATTGCCGAGATGATTTTGGGAAAAACGACAGATACTCAGGATATTTGGGGCAAAGTCATTTCGCAAAAAGACGCAAGGGTATCGCAAAAAGATTTTGAAAACATCATAATGAGTTTTTGCGGAACGGTAACGCAAATACCGCCGATGTTTTCCGCAATAAAAGTTAACGGAAAAAAGCTTTACGAATATGCGAGAGCAGGCATTGAAATTGAGCGGAAAAAACGGGTTGTGGATATTAAAGAAATTGAGATTTTAAATTTAACCGAAAATACCGCAAAGTTTCGTGTTAAATCCGAAAAAGGGCTTTATGTCCGCACGCTTTGCAATGATATCGGAGAAAAACTCGGCTGCGGTGCGTGCATGACATCTCTTTTAAGAACACAAAGTTCATGCTTTAAGATTTCCGATGCGCATACGCTTTCGCAGCTTGATTCATGCAGTCTTTCCGATGTTTTAATCAGCACGGATAAGATTTTTTTTGATTATCCGTCTTACACTGCTGATGAAGAAATAAAAACAAGACTTATAAACGGAGCGGTATCAACAGTAAATCTTGATAAAGGGCAATACCGTGTTTATGACGCGGCAGGATTATTTTTGTGTGTTGCCGATGTTTTTTATTATAACGGAAGAAATGTGATAAAAAGCAAAAAGCTTTTTATATGAAAGAGGACTTAAATTATGCAAAAAAATAAAACCGCCGTTGCTATTGGAAAATTTGACGGACTGCATCTGGGACATATGAAAATCCTTTCGGAAACCATTTTGGCAGCAAAAAAACATAGTCTTGTGCCGACGGTTTATGTTATTAATATTTCAAATCTTCTTACAACAAAAGATGAAAAAGTTGAAATTATTAAAAACTTTGGAATAAACAACGTTGTTTTCAGAGAGTTTGACGACGAATTTAAAAACATTTCGCCATATGATTTTTTTGAAAATGTTTTGCTTAAAAAACTTAATGCCGGTCATATTGTTGTCGGCGAAGATTTTTGTTTCGGTAGAAACCGAAGCGGAAATGCGGCTTTGCTTAAAAAACTTTGCGCTGATAATAATATAGGAATAAGCGTTGTAAAAAAGGTATCCGTAGATGGTGAAATTTTAAGCAGCACCCTTGTGCGGAGTGTACTTTCTGAGGGAAACGTTGAAAAAGCGGAAAAAATTCTCGGAAGAAATTACTCCGTTACACAGAAAGTTGTTCACGGCAAAAAGCTCGGTTCTAAGCTTGGTTTTCCGACAATAAATTTTTCTGATACAAAAAAGCTTATGCCGAAGCAGGGAGTATATATCACGAGAGTTTTATATAACGGAAAAACACTTGCTGCAATTACAAATGTCGGAACAAATCCGACTGTCGACTGCGATAATAAAATTAAGGTTGAAACATTTATTCTCGATTTTTGCGGGGAGTTATACGGAAGCTCTATTAAGGTAGAATTTATAAAGCATATAAGAGATGAAATAAAATTTGCTTCCGAACAAGAATTAAAAAATCAGGTTTTTAGCGATGTAGAGTGTGCACGGAAATATTTTGAAAAAATTTGATAAAAGTATTTACAAACGGTTAAAATTGTGATATACTGTCATAGTTATGAACCCATTTCAAGGTTTATGGACTCTCCAGACCTTAATCTTTGGAATGTGGCGATTTAAAATTTATGGAGGTGAATAATCATGCAGAAAGAAGTAAAACAGGAAATAATCAACAAGTACAAAAGACATGAAAACGATACAGGTTCTCCTGAGGTTCAGATTGCAATTCTCACATACCGTATCAATCACTTGACTGAACACTTGAAGGTTAACAAAAAAGACCATCACTCAAGAAGAGGACTTTTACAGATGGTTGGTGACAGAAGAGGTCTTCTTAACTACTTAATGAAAATCGACATCGAAAGATATCGTGATATCATTAAAAAATTGAACATCAGAAAATAGTTTGATTTAAAGACAAAGAGCGGTGTTTTTAAAGACCGTTCTTTGTCTGTTTTAAATTTATTACAAAAAATGCCATGCAGTTGACATTAGCAATTAAATATGGTATTTGCATATCAGATGGCATATTTAATGGCTAAAGGTTGACTGCAACGGTAAAACTAATTGCAGGGAGGATAAATATGTTAAAGAAATTTTCTACTACATTGGCAGGAAGAGATTTGACAATAGAAACAGGAGAAATGGCACAGCTTTCAAACGGTTCTGCGCTTGTAAGATACGGCGACACCGTTGTGCTCGTTAACGCTACGGCTTCTGCTAAACCGAGAGAAGGAATTGATTTCTTTCCTTTGAGCGTTGACTATGAAGAAAAGCTTTATGCTGTCGGAAAAATTCCGGGCGGATTTATAAGAAGAGAAGGAAAACCGAGCGAAAAAGCAATTTTGACATCCCGTGTTATTGACCGTCCCATAAGACCGCTTTTTCCGAAAGATTTAAGAAATGACGTAAGCATTGTTGCAACAGTTATGTCGGTTGAAATTGACAATTCACCCGAAATTGCCGCTATGATCGGTACAGGCGTTGCACTTGCCATATCAGATATTCCGTTCGGCGGACCGGTTGCAGGCGTTTTTGTAGGTCTTGTTGACGGCGAAATCGTTATAAATCCTACACTTGAGCAGCGTGAAAAATCAGATCTTGAGCTTACTGTTGCCGCAACACGAGAAAAAGTAGTTATGATTGAAGCAGGCGCTAAAGAAGTACCTGAAGATGTTATGATGAAAGCAATTAAAACTGCTCATGAAGAAATAAAGAAACTTTGCGATTTTATCGACAGTATCCAGAAAGAAATCGGCAAAGAAAAATTCGAATACGCTAAAATTGAAGTTGACAAAGATATGTATGCAAAAGTTAAAGAATATGCATGCGATATGGTTGGACAGGCTCTCGATACAGACGACAAAAGAGTAAGAGATGAAAGAATGGCAGTTGTTACAAAC
>CABUQL010000216.1 GCA_902493665.1 uncultured Eubacteriales bacterium | reverse complement strand
GGAACGTCAAGCGTTACATCTTTTCCGTTTACCTTTGCAACTGTGTTTTCTATCTGGATTTCAACTGTTGTTGATCCAAGCACTCCTGTTGCGGTGTTGGTGTCGTTATTCCAGTCCACCTTTGCGCCGAGCGCTTCAAATATAGCTCTTACGGGAACAAGCGTTCTGTCATTTACGAGTACGGGGGGCTGGTCCATTGTAAGATTTTTGCCGTTTACGAGTACTTTAATGTCATTTTCGGCAAAAACTGTCTGAAATGCAAATGATGAAATCAGCATTGAAACAGCAAGCACCAAACATAAAATTTTTTTCATTGCTTTTTCTCCTTTTATTAAAATTTCTTGTTTATTAAGTTTATTATATCATATAAAAATCACAAAAACTATTCCGATATTGACAGAAACATTTCCGATATTGATATTTTTTAATAGGATTTTCTAATATTTTACAAAAAAGTACTGCGGTAAAATGAACTCATTTTACCGCAGTACTTTTACATCATTAAACTATTTAAGAATAATTGTTATTGTATTGTCATTTCCTTTATAACACGGCTTATCAACTGAAACGGTTTTTCCGTTTGCACTTACATTTATTGTATAATCTCCGTAATAACCTTTTGTGATAAACTCTCCGTTTTCGTTTGTTTTTCCCGTTTCCCTTGTCCACCACTTATTATAAAACAAATCCTGGAAAACTTTTCCTGATGGCTTAAGCGTCCAATCATATTCATACATAATTCTGTCGGTTTTTGTTCTTGAGTTCCAGTCGCGATGTCCCCAAAGCTGAATGTACTCAACGTTTTCGCAGGCAAAATATGCAATAAGAGCATCTCTTACAAGGTTTCCCTGATAGTTTTGGTCTTCTCCTATTGTACCTGTATCAAATTCCGTAATATGAATCGGCTTTCCTGATTTTGAAAGTTCATCAAGTGTTTTTACGATATCTTTGGGTTTTGTTGTATATCCGGTGTGTCCTTGATGTCCCACAATATCAAAATCAAGATTTTTGCATGCCCACTCAAAAAACGGTCCTTCTGTTTCCTTCCAGAGTGCGGTTGAGGGAGCTGACCAACCGTCTGTTAATAAAAGTTTTGCATAAGGAATTGCTTCTCTTGCGTATTTGTACCAGTTAATCAGCACTTCTTTGCCGTATACTTTTTTGATTGTATTCATTCCGGTAGCCATTCTTGATGAATCTTCGTTTGTGACATCCCAATATGTTATATCGGTGAGATTTTTTCCGATCCATTCAAAATGCTCTTTAACTTTTT
The DNA here is from genome assembly GCA_902493665.1 of uncultured Eubacteriales bacterium. Lineage (GTDB taxonomy): Bacteria > Bacillota > Clostridia > UMGS1810 > UMGS1810 > SIG430. The sequence continues at coordinate 1,945 of CABUQL010000216.1, read as the reverse complement.
TATCAAGTGCAACTTTATCGTTAAGCACACTTAAATAAGGTCCGATTTTTGTGTTTTTATATATGGGAAGATTCGGAATGTTTTCGCCCGGCTCCGTATCCCACATAAGTGCATGACCTTTTATTGCTTTTCCCATTCCGTTTGCTTTTGCCCATTTAAAAATCTGCGGAATTTCTTTATATGAAGGCTGTTCATCCTGGTTTTCATACATTCTGTGAAGTGAACCTTCGCTTCCCAATGAATTAAAGTTTTCAACCAAACTATTTCTGTAATTCTTGTCCCAAATCCAGTCGTTTGAGCTTGTGCTCGTTGAACCTGCGAGTGAGATCATAAATTCGTGTTCATACATATCAAGCTTAACATCGGCGTTGGGAATAACATTTCCGTTTTCATCTTTTACGATAACTTTAATATCGCCCTTTCTGATTTTTTCGATTCTTGCAAGTGCGTCTTTTCTCCACTCGGCATCTTCTTCGCAGCCTTCATATGAACCATATGAGCTCGGCATGTCCGTAAGCTTGTATTTTGTGCCGTAATTTATAATCTCAAATCCGCCGATTTCAACAACCTGATTGTAAATTCCGGGATTAAAGCCTATATCAACACCGCCCTCACAGTACTTATGATTTGTCTGAAAAGGAACATAGAGTGTGGTCCAGCTTTCCGAAGCCATTCCTCTTGCCCTTCCGCCACCCTCTCTCTTTTTGGTATTGAGAAATGATATTTCAAAAGAACCCATTTTGGTGTCTATATCACCGCCCGAAACAACTCTTATTTTAGCTTTTATAAGAAAGATACTGTCATCTTTATAATCGCCCTTTTCAAAGTATTCGGGATAAATTCTAAAATTCATCTGCCATGTTGCCTGAGGAACTTTTGTTACATTAAATCTCAATACCTTTGAAAAGCCGTCGCCGTCAGATATTTTCGCTTTTTCATACGTTCCGTATTCGGGAATCCCCTCTGTTGTAAATTTCCCGTTAAACAAATCATCTTCCCCGAGAACCTTTACACCGCCCGAAAGCTTTGAAAAAGCAACATCGGGTGCTTCGGGCATGGGAAAATAATACAAGTCATCAATTTTATTTGATTTTTCAAAGTTTGTCGGAACGGGTCTTTTATCCGTCGGATTTTTCAGTACATTCGGAATTCCTGCCGTAGTATCGGCACTGTCGCCCGCATTATTTTCATTGTTTTTTTTTTACTTCTTCAACAGTAATATCATCAACGTATAAAACATCAATGTTACTTACCTGAATTGACAAAAGTCCTATCTGGAAAGCGCCGACGTTTTTATCGTCAAGCGTATAGTCAAACTCAACCAAAGTCCATTCATTTGCTTTAAGACTCTTAGTTGTTATGGCTTTATCATTCATGGCGCCCTGCTTATAATAAAGCATTTCATATTTCTGATCCATTGCGTCCATATGTGCTGCCGCAAGAAGACCCGTGATAACATCGCCGTCAGTTTTTGCCTTTGCATAAAAAGATATTTTGTAAGTTTTTCCTTTCATATCTTCAGTAAGCGGCTTGTTTCCGAACGTGTTTAAAAGCTTAACTCTCGATTGTTTTAAAGCTTTATTTTCAATTTTAAGCGATTTTCCGCTGCCCGAAGTGTGGTCTTCCTCTCCGGAAATCGAAAATGCAAGACTTCCTCCGCCAACTCCGCCGACCAAACCATCAATCGTGTCCGAATATGCAACATTTTCTGCTTTTGCAGCAGAAACAAAATCGGTTTCATTGTCAAATGTTCTTGTGTTCGGATTTACCGTGCTGTTTGCAGTGTTTATTATAACTGTCTGTGTATCATTGTTCCAGTCAACTTTAGCTCCGAGCGATTCCGAAATGAATCTTACCGGAACAAGCGTTCTGTCAGAGATTAATTTTGCCGGAACGTCAAGCGTTACATCTTTTCCGTTTACCTTTGCAACTGTGTTTTCTATCT
>CABUQL010000215.1 GCA_902493665.1 uncultured Eubacteriales bacterium | reverse complement strand
CGTTTGAATCTTTATTAACATTTGCTTCGCCTGCATCAACTGCGTAAACATTGATTTTCTGATTTGAACCCGAAACGGCATTTAACGAAAGCTCAACCTTTGAAGCGTCCGAAATGTTTGAAATGTCAAATCCTATATATGATTTTGAAACGCCTTCGGTATCTTTGGCAACATTTGCGCCATTTACATAAAGCAAAGCTGCACTGTCAAAGTTTTTACCTGCATTGTCACCGCTTTCAATATAAGTTGAAATTGATGCATCGTGGTTAACGTTGCTCGACTCTCCGAGCAAAAGTCTCGGTTTAACATTTCCTTCTTTTGAATCTATAACAACATCTGATGCAATATCGGTGATTTTGATATCGTCAATGTAAATATCGTGGCTTCCCTCAGCCTGGAAGGTGATAAGACCTATCTGAGCGTCAGTAACACAATACTTATCGAGAACATATGTTTTTTCAACCTTTACCCATGTATCTTTTGGGCATGCGGTAGAATCGGATTTATAATAGTTTGTTGAATACTTATTGTAATCCGTACCGGCGGCGCCGTAAGCGCACATAAGACCTGTTGTAAACGATGTATCAGCACCCGGAGAATAAGCCATAAATGAGATTTTTACGCTTCTTCCGATATCGTCTTTTGTAAGTGCACTGTTTTTAAAGCTATTGTAAAATTTAAGTCTTCCGCTGCCGTCATTTCTTTTAAATACATAGCATCCGCTGCCGTCGTTTGCGTAGTCGTAATCGGTTGTCTGCGCAAAATCTTTGAAATTTCCGCCGTTTCTTGCTATGTAGTCGGACGAATAAGCATTATTGTTCTGTGGTGTTGCTCTTGTTACCTTTGTCGAACCGTCAAAACTTAAGCGAATTGTGTCACCACCGCTATATTCGGCAACAGCGGCAATGCAAATACTGTCAGAAGTGATTTTCTGCGTATATTCAGACAAATCGACAACATATATTCCCGCACCGGTTACATTAAACGAAGTAATTTTGTTGCCGAGTGCAGGTGCGTTATCCGCAGTAAGCGTATTTTCGTCAAAATCGGAAACCTCATAAATGTTTATTCTGTTTGCAGCGTCGTTTGTAACATTTAAATTAAGCTCTGCTTTATCCGGTTTTTTGGTAAGCATTTCATCTGTAAACTTAAAATATGCAACTTTTTTGTCTTTTGAAATTGTAACGGATTTTTCTGTGCCGTAATTTTGGGTTGCATTATCTGCGTCCGAATATGAGTCGCCGACAGAGTAAGCGTTTGATCCCAGTTCCGTGTAAAATCTTTTGACGCATCCTTCATCTATCGCAACACCGTTTTCGTCTGTAACTTTCTGCATCACAACTATGTTATACGTTTCCTCGGGCTCCAAAATGTCATGCTCAAATGTCCATTCCGTATTGCCGTTGCATTTTGTCCATGTTCCCTTAACTTCACTGTTGTTTGAAGTTTTTATAACTTTAACGCCTTTTTTTATTGATTCTTCGTTCATGGGCGCATTGAATTTAAGTTTTATTTCGCCGTCAAATTTGAATTTATCCGCTTTGTCAACAGGACTTGTGTAAACAAGCTTCGGTGCACCGTTATTTAAGTAATAATCAAAGAAGTCAACCATTGCGGCATATCTGTCGTATTTGTAAACTGTGTCTATGCCGTAAGGATATGCATGCCCTAAGTCAAGCATTGACATTGCAAGGTTTTTAACGTCCCACTTTTTATATGCTGCCTGTTCAGCCTCCCAATAATTCCATGCTCCGAATTCATCATAATATCCGCATGCAATTACTGAAGGAGCGGTTGTTTCGTTTAAAAGTCTGTTAAATTTTGCGGCGCCGTCGCCCATTGAAGTGTAGCAGCACTGAACGTTGCTGGGAATAGGCGTGCCGTCGTCATATGTCAAAAACGGCTGTTCACCGTAATTTTCGCCTTTTTCGTAGCCGTACTGCTCATATGAGCCGATTTCTTCCAAAAGTTCGGGGTGCTCACGTGCGGTAAGTGCGGAATACGAAGCCTTTGAGTGACCTGCAATACCTATTTTCGAAACATCATAACCGAGTTTTTTACCGTAATATCTCGCACATCTTACGGCAGCAGTGTGTGTTTTAACACCGTTCTGCGTTGCGGTTCCGTAAGGATTGAAATATCCGTAATGGTCATTTCTTGCCATCGGATAATACTCGTGGTCATACTGTGCAGCGGCAAAACCTTTAAACAAAAGCCCTACCTGCATAGGTCTTACATCTGTCATTGATGTGCCGTTTCTTGTTTCGGAGGATGATGCCCACAAAAACAGCGGAGCGGCTTTTTTAGGCTTTGAAGGATAAATAAAGTCCATTCTGAGGTCAAAATCAAGAGGTGTGCCGTCAGGCTTTACAAGCTGGTCAACACTTGTTGCCTCAAACCATTTGCCTTTTTGATAGTTATTGCCTTCGCAAGCGGGGATTTTGCTTGCCTTGCCGTTTTTAAATCCCGATGAATTCCAAGCGGCAACGGTTGCTTCAGCAGTACCTTTCGCACCGTTTTCCAAAAGTCCGAAGTACTTAACATCACGAAGGATTCTGCATCCTGCCGGAAGAACATACATATAATCTCTTCTGTATGAATTTCCGTTAAGGTAAGAACCTTTATTGATGTTTGTGCTTAAATTCTGAACACTCCAGTCAAGATCGGGAGATACGGAAAGCGGACTGTTTAAATAGTCCAAAACAACAACTATGTAGCCGTCGTTTAAAAGGTCGGTGATGATAGAAACATCATCTTCGGTACCGATTCTTTCCATTTTGTGATTGATTACATAAATAATCGTTTGCGTCATAGAATTGGTTGTTCCCTTTATGTATGTGTTGATTTTTACGGGAATACCAATCTTTCCGTCATTTTCGAGCTGAGTTGAAAACACGTTATAATTTTTAAACGCATTATAAATTGCAGCTCCTGCGTCTGTATCGGCGTCTTTTGCCATTGCCGGAATCATCGGCAGCACCATAAGAATCGCCAAAACCAAACATAAAAGTTTTTTCATTTGATTTGCTCCTTTTATATTTTATTTATATAAATGTTTTTATAAAAAATTACGGCAAGAGAACTTTGGTCACAATCGGAAAATCGCGGTAGTCATCAATGCAAAGATACGGAAAGTCCGATTGATATACAGACTCGTCGTTGCCGCCCTGTCCGTAATCATCGCCGATGTAAACGACCTCATCGTGCGAAAGTCCGTTCTCT
>CABUQL010000214.1 GCA_902493665.1 uncultured Eubacteriales bacterium | reverse complement strand
ACTGTTTTTGTAAGTAAGAATTGTATGGTAACAATTAATCCTGAAACAAAAACGCTAATACAGGTTAATCCACATAAATGGTAAAGGAAGTGATTTTTTATGATAAAAATGTCGGAAGAAGAAAAGCAATTTCTTTTAAAACACATTGACAAAGATATTGTAGAAAACGGACGAATAGGTGAAGTGTTGGAGGCGCTATACTTAATGATAGATTACAAAGGCTTTGACAAGGATTATTTTTATAATGACTTCGGAAAAGAAGCACAGGAAGTATACGACAGTATTTACGACCAAAATTAATTTTAATAAAATTCAATAAATTAAGAGTTTACATTAATTTGTAAGCTCTTTTTTTATACATTTTTTTAAAGGTTTTTTAATAAAAAACGCAACTCTCGACAGGGAGAGCCTGTATAAAAAATCTATGGAGGTAGTAAAAATGAAATGGCTTAAGGATTTACTCAAAACAAAAGGTATTGAAATTACGGACGAAGCTTTGGCAGACGTGCAAAAGGAAATTCCAAAGTATTTTATGCCGAAATCGGAGTACAATTCAAAACTTGAGGAGATTAAGGGGCTCAGCGCTCAGATAACAGAGCGTGACAAGCAGCTTGAAACCCTCAAAAACGGCGCAGACGGCAATGAGGCTTTAATGGCAAAAGCAACCGGAACACAAACGCAAACCTGCAGGGAATTGCCGTAAACTTTGCAATTTCTCTTATATATTTTTATTTAAAACTAGTATAACAGATTTTTTGACTACACTTTTTACGTTTTTTTATGTTTTTATGTGTGGTCAATGTATGCTTTAAAACATTAAAAAAGCCTGATACAATCGCTATTTGCGATGATATCAAGCTTCTTGGAAGTGGTCGGAGTGACAGGACTTGAACCTGCGGCCCCATGACCCCCAGTCATGTGCGCTACCAGCTGCGCTACACCCCGATTACTCAAATATTATAATACAAAATAAGGCAATTGTCAATACAAAAAATGCAAAATAATTAAATAATTGTTTTTTTGGCGTCATAAAGGCAATGCAAAATATGCCGCTGATTTGTTAACTTTCTGTTTTTCAACCTTGTCGTCCTTTAAATGCACAAAATTCTCCTTTGTCTTTATGCTCAAAGACGATTCCGCACTTGATTTTTTCATAAAAATATTATATAATATCCTAATAGAATCAAAGCATTTTCATAAAAAGGTGACGGTTATGGAAGAGAATAATACTGCGAAAAGTATGATTGAAAATTATATTAAAGAGCCTTGTCCTCACGAACTGAGGGTGTTTTCGTCGTCAATAAAAAAGGGAAGCGAAGTAAAAGCGCATTATCATAATCACATTGAATTTTTGTATTGCCTGGGCGGAACTCTTTACGTAAATTGTGGCGGCGAGGAATATCGCTTAAGAAAAAATGAATTTCTTATAATAAATTCAGAAGTTATACATTGTACCCGTGCAGAAGAAAACACATCGTATATGTGTTTTAAAACTTCACCATCGGTGCTTTACAAAGCAACAAAAAGAATACTGAGAGAAAACTATTTTCTTCCGTTTTTTGTGAAAAATGAGATTTACCAGATATATTTTAAAGCAGATATAATGGAAGAATCTCCCGTATGTGAAATTTTAAGCCGTATGGCTAAAGAATCAAAAGCAATGGAATACGGATATGAGCTTTTGATGCTTTCGGATACTTACAGACTTTTTACATGGATTTTAAGATATTGGCAGTCGCAGGGACACTCAATTGCTGAAAGTATAACAAAAGAAGAATTTGAAGCTCATGAACGGATTAAAGATTATATAAGCAAAAACTACCGTGACAATATTTCCGCAAAAGAACTTTCAAAATATTGTAATATGAGTTATTCGTCGTTTTATTCATTTTTTAAAAAGACGATGGGCAGCAATTTTACAGATTACGTTGCACGCATAAGAATTTCCGAAGCCGAAAAACTTTTGGCAACAAGTACAATGCCGATTTCCCAAATATCAAGTGAAGTCGGATTTGCAACACCGAGCTATTTTGTTGCACAGTTTAAAAAGATTAAAAAAATAACGCCGAAGCAGTTTCGTATGCAGTATGACGTTATTGTATAGTATAGAAAACAAAAAGTATATCCCTCGTATAATGGGGGATATTTCTTTATGAAAAAAATACCCGCAAAAAACGGGCATTCATTTTCTTATTTTGATTTGTTTTGTTGATTAAATCTTTCAATATGATTTTTCAGAACAAGGTTAATATACTGTGAAAAAGATCTGTCATCACGTTCCGATAGTTCTTTAAGTGTTGATATTATGTCCTCATCAAGCGTAATGCTGACTTTTTGTTTAAGCGGTTTCACGTTTCTGCCTCCTGTGGTGTCATTTTAATTATTATACTATTAAAAGATACTTATTGCCGTTATTTCTTACTAAATAGCATAAAATAATACCAAAATTTTAACATAATTACAAATATTTTTGCAATATCTTAACACTATAAATGTATTTTTTGTGCATTTTTCAGTATTTTTGTAATAAATATGTGCGGATTTAAAAAATTTTTTGAAAAATTGTGTTGACAAATAAAATGCAAAGTGATATTATAATAGCAAGTTAGGGAAAGATTAGAATAGTTTTAGTTAAGTTAAGATAAGAGCATTTCAGAGTAGTAGTTATATATTAATATGAATTTATTCTGCCTTCTTTTATTTTACAAAAGAAGGTTTTTTATTCTTGTTTTTTCCTAAAAAATTGAAAAATTCGGAGGAATAAAAAATGAACAAGAAAAAATCAATCAAAACAAAAATCGCATCGCTTTTGGCAGGAGTACTTTCGGTTGCGCTTTTGGCGGGCTGTTCGCAGTCAAACACCGCAAATTCCGAAACAAAAGATGAAAAAGTTTACAAAATCGGTATTACACAGTTTGCCGACCACCCTTCGCTCGATAACTGTAAAAACGGTTTCATAGCAGGTCTTAAAGACGAAGGATTTGAAGAGGGCAAAAACATTGAAATCGAATCTGTATCGGCACAGGCTGATATGAACAGGGTAACGCAGATTTCACAAAGCTTTGCAAACGGAAATAAAGATTTGGTTTGCGGTATAGCAACACCGTCGGCACAGTCGCTTTACTCGCTTTGCTATGAAAAAGGAATTCCGGTAATTTTTAATGCAGTTTCCGATCCCGTTGAAGCAAAACTTGCAAAATCAAAAACAGAAAATATGCCCGGT
>CABUQL010000213.1 GCA_902493665.1 uncultured Eubacteriales bacterium | reverse complement strand
AAAAACGCATCTCTGGGAATGATTTTTAAATTATGAACAGGATTTCTTGTTTTAAATTCCGCTTCTGATTTAACGCTTCGTCCGACAATTGCAACAACCGCTTCGGCAAGTTTTTTGATATCCGAGGTTTTGTTGTAAACAGAAACCGAAGCCGTTATGTTTAAAAAGCTTGCAATTTCTGTTTCAATTGCATATTTTTCATACAGTGCTTTTGCAACGTCATAACCTGAAAGAGGTGTATTCGAAAAATTAATTACAACCTTTGTCGTGTCCTTGTCAAACACGATATCGTTTATTTTGGAATCTATCCAATATGCATTTGAGTATTTGTTAACATAAGCCGCATACTTTTCAATTGTTTTTACAATCGCCTTGTACTTATCGGCAAACTTAAACGCCGCATCTATAGTTTTTTCGGTATGTGCATAAAGCGCATACGAAGGCGATGAGGTCTGATACATATTTATTGTTTCTTTTATTTTTTCAGACATAAAATCGTTTGTATTAACGTGCAAAATGCCCGTTCCGCTTATTGCGCCGAGCGTTTTTGAAATGCTTTGAACAACCATATCTGCACCGAGTCTTGTTGCAGATGCCGGAAGTCTTTGCGAAAATGAAAAATGTCCGCCTAGCGCCTCGTCAACAAGAAGATACATATTGTTTTCATGGCATACATTTGCAATGGATTTAACGTCTGACACAACGCCGTAATACGACGGCGACGTTATAAAAACCGCTGCGGCGTCGCTGTGATGATTAATTGCTTCAATAACATCATCGCTCGTTATTCCTGCGCAAAAATCATATTTCGAAATATATGTACCCGTTATAAAAACAGGAATAAGCCCCAGAAGCACAATTGCGTTTATAACCGATTTATGACAGTTTCGGTCAACAATAATTTTATCGCCTGCCTTTGTGCAGAGTGTAAGCATTGTGTAAATTCCGCTTGTTGCTCCGTTTGCAAGATAAAACACACGCTCCGACCTGTAAAGATTCGCCGCCTTATTCTGACTCATTGTAAGATAAGATTTTCCGGCAAGTCCGTATGCACCACTGTCAATATCGCTTACGCTGTCCATCTCAAAAAAATCCTCGTTCATCATATCTATTTTTCCCTTATGTCCGGGAGAATGGAACGATATTTTTTTCTTTGACATTTCTTTTAAAAGTCCTGTATTTAAAACTTCATTTTTCTTCATTGCACTCAATCCTCATTTTAAGTTTCTCCAAAAATGCGTCCGACGGCTGAAAAGTAACTGTGTAAATTTCATCATCAACGCACGCGGTTACGGAAAAACGCTCATTTTTCGAAAACGGAACACAGTATTTAAGTTCATTTTTCGCTTTTTTTAAATCATCTGTATATGACACATCGCAAAGACTTGCTTCAAACCGGATAATTTCGTTGTTTTTCCCCGATATTCTGCTTATTGATAATTTATCTTCGCCTGATGTTTCATCTTTAAAAAGCACATAACGAAAAGAAAGCACTTTGCATCTGTATAAAAAATATACTCCGAAAACAATACACAAAAGCGACAGAAAATCGCACAAAAGCGTATTTATTCTTCCTGCGGTTAAGTTTAAAACAACAAGAACCGCAAAAATATAAAAAACAAGTGCGCAAAAAAGCACAGCCGGCTTAATTTCGCTTTTTCTTACTTCTTCAGCAAGAATTTTAATATTATCGTTATTCAACCTCGTTTCCCCGCATATCATCATATATTGCTTTAAGACCTTTAAGCGTAAGTTTTGAATCTATATAATCAATAGATTTAGAATCCTCGCTTATCATTCTTGCAAGACCGCCGGTTGCAATAACCGTAACGTCATCCGTGCCGAGCTCCTCTTTGATTTTCTTAACGGTGTATTCAACGCTTCCCACATATCCGTAATAAACTCCCGACTGCATACTGTCAACAGTGTTTGTTCCGATTGCTTTTTCGGGTTTTGTAATTTCAATCCTCGGAAGTTTTGCAGTTTTTTCAAAAAGGGCGCTCATTGAAATTTTTATACCCGGAAGTATCGCTCCGCCCAAATATTCTTTTTTCCCGTTTATAACGCAAAACGTTGCCGTTCCGAAATCAACTATTATCATCGGCGCTTTGTAATACTTTATCGCACCTATTGCATTAACTATCCTGTCCGCTCCCACTTCTTTGGGATTATCATACATAATTTTAAGTTCGCTTTTTACATCGCTCGTTACAACAATGGGTTTTATGTCAAGATATTTTCTTATTGCGTGAGTGAGCGAATACATAATCGGCGGCACAACCGAAGAAATTATAACGTCTTTTATGTCCTCTTTTTTGATATCCGAGTATTTAAAGAGATTTAAAAGCGTAATTCCCATTTCATCGGCGGTTTTGTCCCTGTCGGTTGCCATACGAAAGCTTTGTATTAAATTATCGCCGTCATAAATGCCGAGCGTTATGTGAGTGTTTCCTACATCGATTGTAAGCAGCATATTTGTCCTCCGAAATGTGTATTTTAAGTTTTATAACCGTCAAAAATTCTTTGATGAACTTATTATATAACATATAACCGAAAAAAGCAATATTTTAACTTATAATTCAAAAAACACTTCTGCCTCATATTCCACGGTATACGGCTTTTTTGCGCCGAATCCGTTTCTTTTAAAATAAAACTTGTTTTCGCTATATGAAACAGGTATTTCACAGGCACAAGTATCGCGACTTGAAAAAAGCGCCATTGACAGAATGAGAAAGTATATATAAAGTCAAAAAGGCAATAAAAAAGGCTGTCTAAAAACTTAATCAGGTTTTTAAACAGCCTTGTATTTTCAAAGGATAGGTATTAACTTCTCACACCCATTGCTTCGTCTATACTCTTGCCCATATCATTGAGCGTTTTAAGCTCATAGAATCTGCCCTTCTTTTCCATAAGCTCATCATATGTTCCGACTTCAACGCACTTTCCTTCGTCCATAACAACAATTCTGTCGGCATCTCTTATCGTTGAAAGTCTGTGGGCAACAATAAATGTTGTTCTGCCCTTTATAAGCTGAGATATGGCCTGCTGAACGTGATACTCGGAAATGTTATCGAGTGCGCTTGTTGCCTCGTCAAGAATAAGTATTCTCGGGTCGCGGATAAGCGCTCTTGCAATTGAAATACGCTGCTTCTGTCCGCCCGAAAGCTTGCCGCCGTGCTCGCCTATCATTGTATCTATGCCGTTTGGAAGTTTATCAACAAATTCAT
>CABUQL010000212.1 GCA_902493665.1 uncultured Eubacteriales bacterium | reverse complement strand
GTTTTTAAATGATTAGGCGCTGATACCGTACTCAATTTTCCGGTGCCGGGCGCTAAAGATTGTAACAAACTGTGCTGAAAAAAGTTTTAACACCCCGAAAGTTTTGCATTTCGGGGTGTTTTTGCGTTTTAAATATATTTTTCTTGACATTTCAGTGTTTATCACATATAATGTGTGTGGGAATAATAAGGAAAGGAGAAGAAGGTAAATTAAAGCGCCGGAGCCGCAGAAGTAAATGGGCTTTAAAAAGCATGTTGCGAAAGTCTTTAATTTCTTGGCGGCTGACGAGGATGGGGAGTATCGAAGTTTTCGGCGGATGCCCCACGGTAATGCAAAAAGACATTCTTTTTGCAAAAGCACTACCGATAAAAGATTGACAAATCCGCAGAGTAATCTGCGGGACAAAGCAATCAGGTGTTAAACCCTTTCATTTGGCAATAATAATTTAATAACTGCATTTTTTTTTGCACGGCAAAAATCGGTTTTTTTAAACTGATTTAATTTTGTACGCATTTTTTGCGTACCTTGTTTTGCTATGCAAAAATACTGCATGATTATTTGCCGTACCCGAAATGAAGCGGAATTTATTTTTGAAAGGATTTAATAATATGTGCGGAATAGTAGGTTATATCGGAAAAAATAAGGCGAAAGACTATCTTTTGGACGGTCTTGAAAAGCTTGAATACAGAGGTTACGACTCTGCGGGAATATCGGTTTTGCAGGACGGAAAAATAACGACCGTTAAAGCAAAAGGTCAGCTTGCAAATTTAAGAGAACTTGTTAAAACCGTTGATTTTACGGGATCTGTCGGAATAGGACACACAAGATGGGCAACGCACGGTGAACCGTCGGACATCAATTCACATCCTCATACAAGTATGAATAATAAAATCAGCATTGTTCATAACGGAATTATTGAAAATTATATGGAACTTAAAGAAGCACTTATAAAAGAAGGCGTTAAGTTTCAGTCGCAGACGGATACGGAGGTTATTCCGAATCTTATTGCAAAGTATTACAAGGGTGACCTTTTAGATGCGGTAATTAAGGCGGTAAGCGTTGTTGAAGGAAGCTATGCTCTCGGAGTTATATGCACAGACGAGCCTGACAAAATTGTTGCCGTAAGAAAAGACAGTCCGCTTATAGTAGGTCTTAAAGATGACGGAAACTTTATTGCGTCGGACATTCCTGCCGTTTTAAAGGAAACCAGGGACGTTTATCTTTTGGACGACAACGAATTTGTTGTTTTGAAAAAAGACGGCGTAAAAATTTACGATAAAAACAAAAAAGAAATAAAACGTGACGTTTACAAGGTTGAGTTTGACGATACCGCTGCACAAAAAGGCGGATACGACCACTTTATGATTAAGGAAATTCACGAACAGCCCCAGGCAATAAGAGATACGTTAAACGGCAGAGTGATAAAGGATCAGAAGGTTAAACTTGACGATATAAGTTATGACGAATTAAAAGATGTAAAAAGAATTTTCATAGTTGCCTGCGGTACGGCTTATCATGCAGGACTTGTCGGCAAAAATGCAATCGAGCGTCTTACGGGAATCCCCGTTGACGTTGATATTGCTTCGGAATTTCGTTACAGAAACCCGATTATTGACGAAAACACGCTTTTAATGGTTATAAGCCAGTCGGGCGAAACGGCAGATACGCTTGCGGCATTAAGACTTGCCAAAAAACGCGGCTGCAAAACATTTGCGGTTACAAACGTTGTGGGAAGCACTGTTTCGCGTGAGGCGGATTTTGTGTTCTATACGCATGCAGGCCCCGAAATTGCCGTTGCATCGACAAAAGCATATATTACCCAGCTTATTTCAATGTATACTTTTGCGCTCTTTATTGCACAGGAGAGAAAATTTGTTTCCGATGAGTACATCGAAACCGTTAAAAATGAAATTTTAAATCTTCCCAACAAGGTTTTGACGGCGCTTAAAGAGGAAAAAGCAATTAAGAAAATTGCAAAGAAAATAAGCGGCGAAACAGACATTTTCTATCTCGGAAGAGGTATGGACTATGCGGTTGCAATGGAAGGTTCCTTAAAACTTAAAGAAATATCTTATATCCATTCCGAAACGTATGCCGGCGGCGAGCTTAAGCATGGCCCGATTGCTCTTATAGAAGACGGAACGGTTGTTATTGCCGTTAACACAAACAAAAATTTAAGAGGAAAAATGGACAGCAATATAAGAGAAGTTATAACACGCGGAGCGTATGTTATAGGTGTTGTGCCAAACAGCTTTGAAAACCTTGAAAGCACATATAACGAAGTTATTATGATTCCGGATACAGAGGAAATTTTAACTCCCGTTGTTGCGGTTTTGCCTCTTCAGGTGCTTTCGTATTACGTTGCAATTGAAAAAGGCTTTAATGTTGATAAACCGAGAAACCTTGCAAAATCGGTTACGGTTGAGTAAAAAAAGATAACAGGAAAATGTAAAGTCAGTATAAATAAAAAATGCGGTGTGATTTTTCACACCGCATTTTTAAGTATCTTATTTTTGTCTTACAATATGCTTCGGAATGCCGTTTTGCGTAGGTATTTTATTTTCGCCCATAATAAGCGGAAGAGCATATTTTATATATTCATTTGTTACATTATTTTTTGTTATATAGCTTTTTGGAAGCATTTTTTCTTTGTTTGCAACATCGTTTATGTTCATAGACGATATTTCTATTTTATATTCGCTGCATTTTTTTCTTTTGTAAATCATCATTTCGCCCGAAATTCCTTTAAGAGCAAAACGAACGGCATATTTCCCGATTTTAAAGCTTTCTTCAATGTCTGTTTTTGACGAAAAGTGCGACGCACATCTTTGCAAAACATTTATTTCGACACTTCTGCACTTGCAGCCGAGCCTCTCTTTTACAATTGTTTCAAGCGTTTTTCCCGCACCGCCGAGCTGAGCGTGGCCGAATTTGTCGCAGTGAGCCTTGCTTTGAGCGATGTATACGCCGTTTTTATCTTTAATTCCTTCGCTTATTGCAACAATAACATTTTTTGTCTTTTTGTGAAGCTTTTCAATATCCGCTATAAATTCGTCCGTGTCGAATACAGATTCGGGGCAGTATATAAGATGTGGAGCGCTTATTTCTTCATTTCTTGCAAGAGCGGATGCGGCGGTGAGCCAGCCGGCGTTTCTTCCCATAATTTCAATTATTGTAACGGATTTTGTGTTGTAGCAGTATGAATCAAGAGCAATTTCTCTTACGCTTGTTGCA
>CABUQL010000211.1 GCA_902493665.1 uncultured Eubacteriales bacterium | reverse complement strand
GGCGGAAACGCAATTACATCATCTTCCGTAACAAAAAATAGTGTTGTTAAAGAGCCGACTGCTCCTGCAAAAGAAGGTTTTACCTTTGACGGCTGGTACACAGATGAAAAATTGACTGCAAAATATGATTTTGCAAGCAAGGTTACAAAGGACTTTACGCTTTATGCAAAGTGGAACGAAAACGAAAAGCCTGTTGATCCGGTTGACCCACCAAAACCGACAGAATGGGAAAATCCGTTTACAGACATTCACAAAAACGACTGGTTTTATGATTCGGTAAAATACGCATACGAAAACGGTCTGATGAAAGGCGTATCAAATACGGAATTTGCACCCCAAAGCGATATTACAAGGGCAATGTTTGTTACAATTCTTTACAGAATGGAAAATGAGCCGCAGACAGCTGCAGCCGCCTTTATTGACATAGAAAGCGGAAGCTATTATGAAAAGGCTGTTGCGTGGGCAAGCAATAACGGTATAATCTTCGGAATTTCCGAAAATCAATTTGCTCCGAATGATAATATAACCAGAGAGCAGATGGTAGTAATGATCTATCGCTATGCAACATTCAAGGGATATGACATAACGACAAGCGGCAGCACAGCCTATATGGACAACAGCGACATTTCAGACTATGCGAAGGACGCTGTAACATGGGCGGCGGAAAAGTCCATTATGACAGGTAATACGGATGGGAGCTTTGCACCAAAGGCCAATACGACAAGAGCGCAGGCAGCCGCGGTATTTATGCGTGTGCTGGAAAACCTAAAATAAAACAAAGCTTAATATTAAAACCGTTCTCTTAAAATGAGGACAAACGACGGCATAGCAAGCCGCCCGGTATAGAGGCAAAACGCCTTTATTGCCGGGCGGCTTTTTTGTATAAAGAGATGCATTTTCACATCTCTTTTTCGTCAAATTTATTTACTTTTTTGTGTTCCCACACACCATATCAATCACTACTTTTACGACAACGTAGTTTTTTTTCTCTTTATTTCGGAATTTATCGCCATCAAAATTAAAGACTGTATGCTTCACAAAGTGCTTAAAATCAAGCATTTCTACATATTTCGATTTTGTAGCAACGCTACAGTCTCCACATGGCATGACTGCGGGAACATATCGACGGGAGTCAGTTTTTTAAGTTTATAGTCTTTTTCACAGAAAATTTTAACATCACGTGCAAGTGTTGCACTGTTACACGAAACATAAACAACTTTTTTTGGAGAAATTTCTTCGATAAGGTTAATTACCTCTGTACTGCACCCTTTTCTCGGCGGGTCAACAACAACAGTGTCAAATTTCATACCGCTGTTTTTAAGATTTAAAACAACATCTTTACAGTCGCCGTCATAAAAAGACGCATTTGAAATCCCGTTTATTTTTGCGTTTTCTTTTGCGTTTTCAACCGCCTGTTTTGTTATTTCAACGCCAACCGCACTGCCTGCGTCCTTTGCCATAAAAAGCGTGATTGTTCCCACTCCGCAGTAAAGGTCGAGCACGGTTTCATTTTTGCTCAAACCGGCATATTCTTTGGCAATTGTATAAAGTTTTTCCGTTTGCTTTGTATTAACCTGAAAAAAACTGTTTGGCGAAATCTTAAATTTTAAGTCACCTATATTTGCAAAAACATATTCGTTTCCGCAAAGCGTAATGTTTTCATCGCCCAAAAGTGTGTTTGACTTTTTCGTATTAATGTTTTGGATAATTCCCGTAACGTTGTATTTTTTGAGTTTATCAAAAAGAACATCGGCATTTTTTATCTTCTCTTTTGTATTTGCAACGAGGCACAAAACCGCATTTTCGTCAAAACATCTTATAAAAATGTTTCGCAAAACTCCTCTGTGCGTTTTTTCATCGTAAATGCTTATTTTCTCTTTTTTTATAAAATCAAAACAAATTTTTGATATTTCATTTGTCTTTTCGTTTTGAATATAGCATTTATCAAATGGCACAACACGGTGCGACATTTTTGCAAAAAATCCCATTTTAATGTTTTTCCCGTCATTTTGAAGCGGAATTGAAACTTTGTTTCTGTAAAAATACTCCTCATCTGCACCGACGATTTTGTTAAATTCAAAATCTCCTTCTTTAAGTCCGCTGTATTTATACATATTGTTTTTTACGATATTTTCTTTAAACTCAAGCTGATTTTCATATTTAATATGCATAAGCGCGCAGCCGCCGCACTTCGGAAAAACATTGCAAACAGCCTCCCGACGCATATCGGAAGGCTTTATGATTTTTTCGGTTTTTGCATAAGCATACGATTTATTTACTTTTAAAATTTTTATAAAAGCTTCATCGCCCTTAACGGCATTTTTCACAAATACGGTATATCCCATAACTTTTGTGATTCCTTCGCCGTCAAATCCCATATCTAAGATATCTGCCTTTATAACATCGTTTTTGTGAAGCATTATTTTACTATTCCTTTATATGTTTTTTCAACTTCTTTGTAGCTTTCCAAATCGCCTATGTCGTATCTTTTGCCCGGCATTTCCATTGCATGGACTTTTGTTTTTGAGCAAATGTACGCAATAAAGCTTCCCGGCGCATCTGTTTTGCAGCCGTCTTTTATCCCCTGTTTTACCATTGAGATATCATTTTTTGCATATATGTAAAACGGCGGAACGGCAAAGTGCGTTTTCGGATTTTCAGGTTTTTCAACCATACTTTTAACAAGACCGCTTCCGTCTTTTTCAATAACTCCGCATTTTTGAAGTTTTTTTATGCTTTCCTCGTAATAGCACATAATACAGCTCGTTTTTTTCTCTTTAAAGAAATCCACAAAATGCTTAAACGTAAAATCAAGCACATTGTCCCCGGCAATTACAAGAAGATCATCGTCGAGTTTTTCTTTGTCAATTGCATAATCAATGTCTTTTACCGCACCGAGTCTGTGCTCGTTGTCAACCGTTCCGTCATCTATTATGCTTATCGGTTTTGTAAGCTTGCTTTCATTTTTCCAGTCGTAAAAATGATTAACAAATTTATGATTTGAAATAATTACATATCCGTCTATTTCGTCTAATTTGTCAATGTCAAAAAGCAAATGGTCAAGTATTGTAACACCGTTTACCTTTAAAAGAGGTTTTGGAAAATTTTCTGTAAGCGGATAAAGTCTTGTTGCGTATCCTGCCGCCAATACTACACATTTCATTTCATACCAACTCCGTTCTCGGTTTTGCAAAAGTGTATTGAAAAAGTGTCTTTATACATCGGGAATTTCTTAAGATA
>CABUQL010000210.1 GCA_902493665.1 uncultured Eubacteriales bacterium | reverse complement strand
GAATATCGACAACTTCGATTTTATCGCCGCTTACAAAGTATTCGATAACCTCATCGGAAAAAATGTTTCGAAATCTTATTACACCTTTTCCGTAAACAACAACAAATTTTTCAACTTTGGTGTGATGCCAATGATTTCCTTTTGTAATGTGGGGTTTTGAAATGTTTACGGAAATTTGCCCGAAAGAAGGTGTTTTAAACATTTCTGTAAACGAGCCTCTGTTGTCAATGTTCATTTTTAAGCCGTGACTGAATTTGTCGTGTGCCAAGTAGCTTAAATATGTTGAATAAAGTTTTTTTGTGAATTCATTGCTGACATCGGGGACAAAATTATATGCATTTTTAAAATCGTAAAGAAGATTTGCAATGTCACCAAGTTTAACGCTGTAAACAGTGGGTATAGATAAAATTTCGCTGCATTTTTCGCTTGAAAAGAGTTTCTGTAAAAAACTTTTTATAACATCATCAATGTAAACAAGGGTTAAGGTTGCATTTTCATCATTAATTTTAATTGGTAAATCGTGCGAAATGTTATAACAAAATGTTGCGATTACACTGTTATAATTCGGCTTGCACCATTTTCCGAAAACATTTGCAAGACGGAAAACATAAACATTTACATCATTGTCTTTTCCGTATTTAAATACTAAATCTTCGCCTGCTTTTTTGCTTTTGCCGTATGGATTGTCAAGTGCCGCCTGGATAGACGATGTAATAAGTACAGGAGCTTTGTTTGAATGTTTTTTTAGCGTTGATAAAAGTGTGCTCGTAAACCCAAAGTTTCCTTCCATAAATTCAGATTCATTTTTCGGACGGTTTACTCCGGCAAGATGAAATACAAAATCTGCATTTTCACAAAAATAATTAAGCTTGTCTTCATTTATTCCCAAATCATATTCAAAAATGTTTAATTCGACGTCATATTTTTTGTTTTTCTTATCTCTGATGTTTTTAAGTTCCGAAACAAGATTTTTTCCTACAAATCCGTTTGAACCTGTAACAAGGACATTCATTTTGTTCTCCCTATTTTTCGTTTTTATAGTTTTCAACTTCTTCGCGTACTTCTTTTAGTGTCATTAATTTTTCTTTTATTTCTTCAATGTTTAATATTTTTGTGTTGTTTGAATTGTATTCGTTTGCAACAGTTATTGCTTTTGAACCTTTTTCAAGATATTTTTCATAGTTTAAGTCACGGTTATCTGCTGCAATTCTATAGAAGTTGCCCATGTCGGTTGATTTTGCTGCTTCTTCTTTTGTCATAAGAACTTCGTAGACTTTTTCGCCGTGTCTTGCACCTATAACCTTTATTTCGTTGTCTGCACCGAACAGTTCTTTAACGGCTTGTGCAAGATCACCCATATAGCACGACGGAGCTTTTTGAATCATAATATCACCTGTGTGCGCATTTGCAAAGGCATAAAGCACAAGCTCAACTGCTTCTTCGAGCGACATGATGTAACGTGTCATATTCGGATCGGTAACGGTGAGTGGAACGCCGCTTTTGATTTGTTCAATAAAAAGCGGAATAACAGAACCTCTCGAACACATAACGTTTCCGTATCTTGTTCCGCAAATAAGCGTTTTGTCAGGAGAAATTGTTCTTGATTTTGCAATAAATACTTTTTCCATCATTGCCTTTGAAATTCCCATTGCGTTTACGGGATATGCAGATTTGTCCGTTGAAAGACAAATAACTTTTTTAACACCGTTTTCAATTGCTGCGGTAAGCACGTTTTCAGTGCCGAAAACGTTTGTTTTAACGGCTTCAATCGGGAAAAATTCGCAGGACGGAACTTGTTTTAAAGCTGCTGCATGGAATATGTAATCAACATCGTGCATTGCATTTCTAAGACTTGAAATATCACGTACATCGCCGATGTAATATTTGATTTTATCATTTTGATAATGTCTTCTCATGTCGTCTTGCTTTTTTTCGTCACGTGAAAAGATTCTGATTTCTTTTATATCTGTTTTTAAAAATCTGTCAAGTACTGCATGTCCGAATGAACCTGTTCCCCCTGTGATAAGCATTGTTTTTCCGCTCATAATGTTTTCCATAATTATTATCTCCCATATTTATTATAATTAATATTTTGTCACAAATTTAAATCCCAGTTTGCTAAGGAAAGTCTTAACACTTCTTTTCGCTTTGGGATTTAATATATTTCTGCAAAATTTAAATACTTTCATTCTAATTATTGATTTGAGAGGGTAATAACCTCTGTTTTCAGTATCAACCTTAACACCGAGTTTTTCAAGTTTTTTTACAGTTGATTTAAGCCATTTCCCTTGAATAATTCCATGAATGGTATTAAGAACATTTCTGTCATCACTGGCACAGTTGTCAAAATACTCATCGGGAGCATCAATTGTTTCTTTGATGAACCTTTCTTCCAAATCCCATGCTGAAATCTTTCCGTCACCAAGGATTTTTAAGAAGAAATCTCTGCTGTATATTGCAGAGTTTATGTTTATGCCGTAAGCAGTTTGTTTATTGATTTTATGTGCATGTTTACTGTTTTCGAACAATTCGCCTTTCGGAGGCGGTGCCGGAATAAGTTTGTAAAAATCGATATTGTTTTTCTTCATGAAGTTGATAATGCTTTCAATTTCTGCATTGTCAACAGGTTTAGTTATAAATATATCTTCCATAAGCATTATATAATAATCTGCTTTTGACTGATTTATTGCCTTAAGTGCTCTGGCGCACCATGATTTTGAATCATCACCGCAATTAATGAGTGTAATTGTATCATCATCAATTTTTTTTGTGTTGTTTGCGACTATAAATTCATATTTGCAGTCGGGCCAAAATCTTTTAAACATTTCAAGAGAAATTCTAAGTGCTTCGCTGTATGGGTCATATGTTGATATCAGAATGGCAACTTCTGTATCTTTATATTTCATAAAATCCTCCGATTATTTTAAATATTTTTTATGTATTTAATTTCAGTGTCATTTTCAGAAAAAACTTTAAATCCGCATTTTTCATAAAATTTTCTTGCACGGCTGTTGTCCGTGAATACAGAAAGATAATATGTATCTATTCCGAGGTTTTTTAAGACTTCTTCAAATTTTTCAATAATCAATGCAGAAGCTCCGCTTCCCCTGTAAGAATCAAGAACGCATACGGAGAGAAGATCGCCTTCGCCGTCTTTCGGCTTTTTTTACCGATTCGCTTTTAGATGATGATAATGTTTTAAATACTTTGCCCCATGCGGTACCGTCGAATTTTAAAAGCAGATAAAT
>CABUQL010000209.1 GCA_902493665.1 uncultured Eubacteriales bacterium | reverse complement strand
AGAACTTGAAAACATTAATGTTTCGGGTATTCACTGCCACATCGGGTCGCAGATTTTTGAGCTTGAACCTTTCAAAGCCGCAGCCGAAATTATGACCGATTTTATTTGCGAGGTAAAAGATAAGCTTGGCATAAATCTTAAAATGCTAAATCTCGGCGGAGGATTCGGAATCAAATATGTTAAAAGCGACAAGCCCGTAAAATATGATAAATATATCAAGAGTGTGTCGGAAGTTTTAAGCAAAAAATGCAAAGAAAAAAATATTGACCTTCCGTACGTGCTTATGGAGCCGGGGCGCTCGATAGTCGGAGATGCCGGTGTTACACTCTACACTGCCGGCACTGTAAAGAACATTAAAAACGTCCGCAAATATGTGTCTGTCGACGGAGGAATGGGCGACAATCCCAGATATATTCTTTATCAGGCAGAATACGATGCGGTTATTGCAAACAGAACCGACGCAAAAGAAGAAGAAACCGTTACAATATGCGGAAAATGCTGCGAAAGCGGAGATATAATCATTAAAGACGCAAAAATGCCGAAAATAAATCCAGGCGATATTTTAGCGGTTATGTCAACGGGTGCATATAACTATTCAATGGCAAGCAACTATAACAGAATCCCAAGACCTGCCGTTGTTTTTGTAAAGGACGGCAAAGCAAAACTTGCGGTAAAAAGAGAAACATATGAAGATTTAATTAAAAATGATTTAATGTAATATAAAAAACGTGAGGAAATCCTCACGTTTTTTTCTTTATAAGATTTACTCTTTTCAAACTCTTTATCTCCAATTAGGAAAATTATTGTTTTTTCATTGTATAAAGACAATAAAGGCTTTGTGTCACCCCGCGTTTTCGATTCTCACCTTGCTCGCCTTTGGGATTTTAATAAGATATTCATACATATTATCATCTTCATTTTGAGTTACAAGTGCATCTATGCCCGATTTTTGCATAACGCTTACCGCTTTTTCAATCGTATTTATAAAAATTCTGATATCTTTGAGCACTGCAATATCATATTTTTCCTTTTTCTCTTTTTCGACGATTTCGTCAAGCATCTTTTCCACTAGATTTTCTGTTTCCTTAACGTTCATTTCGTCACCGCATATTTTTTCAAGTGCGCTGAGCTGCATAAATTCATCGGGGAGCTTTAAAATCGCACGTGCATGGCGTTCTGTAAGATTGTTTTCTTCAATAATGCTTTTAACCATTTTCGGAAGTTTTAAAAGACGCAGCTTGTTTGCGATTGTAGACTGGCTTTTTCCTATTTTTGAGGCAAGCTGCTCCTGCGTAAGACCGTGTTCGTTAATAAGGTGGTAAAATGCCTGTGCCTCTTCCAAAAACGACAGGTTTTCACGCTGAAGGTTTTCAACAAGTGCAACAACCGCACTGTCGTTGTCGTTGAAATCAACAACAATTGCAGGAATTTTATCAAGCTTTGCTTCAATGCTTGCACGAAGCCTTCTCTCACCCGCAACCAGCTCATAACTGTTAAGTGAAATTCTTCTTACACATATCGGCTGAATTACACCGTATTGTTTTATCGACTCGGAAAGCTCTCTTATAGCTTCATTGTTAAATACCCGCCTCGGCTGATACGGATTTGGTTTTATACAGCCGACAGGAAGATATATAACACTGTCCTTTTGAGTACTTTTCGGGTTTATTATAGAAATTAAATCCATTGTAAACACCTCTTTTGTAATTTTTTTGTGAATGTGAATGACGTATTGCTCTTTCTATTACAATAATAACACATATTTACAAAAAATGGAAACAAAATCGTTCGTTTAATTTCAACAAAAAAAGCCGTTAAAATACTTATTTCAACGGCTCCTTTATCGGTTTCGGGCTTTTTCTGGGGTATTTTGCCAAAATTGCTGATATCTTTTTTATAATTACAAGATTATGTTTTAAATCTGTTGTCGGTATTTCGTAATTTACAACGCCTTCAAGCTTTCCCGAAAGAAGTTTTATTGCGTTTTTTGCATTTTCTATTTCTTCGGTTACAGACGGTCCTTTAAGCGATATAAAATATCCGTCTTTTTTTACAAACGGCAAACACAGTTCGCAAAGCGACGGAAGCGACGCAACTGCACGCGAAACGGCAAAATCAAATTTTTCACGGTATTTTTCGTTTCGTCCTGCATCCTCGGCACGAAAATGCACTGCCTCGCAGTTTTTTAAATCAAGCTCTTTAATTACTTCGTTTAAAAAGTTTACACGCTTGTTTAAAGAGTCGAGCATTGTTATTTTTAAATCCGGTCTTGCAATCGCCATAACCGCGGCGGGAAATCCCGCACCCGTTCCGACGTCTATTACACTCGCACCTTCTTTAAACTCAAAATGGTCAAAAATTGCAAGACAATCTAAAAAATGCTTTGTGGCAACGTCGTATTCCTCGGTAATTGCGGTAAGATTGATTTTTTCGTTCCACTCTTTTAAAAGCTCATAATACTTTATAAATTTTTCCGTATTTGTTTTTACAAGTTCTTTAATAGTGTTAATTAAAATCACCCCTTAAAGTGCGTGCATATAAATTATCAAAACATTTATGTCAGCAGGCGATACTCCCGATATCCTCGATGCCTGTCCTATTGAATGAGGTCTTATTTTTGAAAGCTTTTGTATTGCCTCAAGCCTTAATCCCTTAATTTTTGAATAATCAATATTGTCGGGGATTTTCTTTTCTTCAAGTTTTTTAAACTGCTCAACCTGTTCAACTTGCTTTTTAATGTACCCTTCGTATTTAATCTGAATGTTAACCTGTTCTCTTACATATTTGTCAAGTTCGGGACGGTTTTTATCAATCGGCTCAAGCACATTGTAATCAAGCTCGGGACGTCTTATAAGTTCTGCAAGCTTAATTCCCGTTGTAATATTTGTGCTTTCGTATTTATCCAAAAGCTCATTTACTTCTTTATGCGGAGCAATTACTTCTTTCTTGCAGCGCGCAATTTCTTTTTCAATGCTTTCTTTCTTTTCGAGAAAACGTGCATATCGCTCATCGCTTATAAGACCGATTTTATGACCTATAGGAGTAAGACGCAAATCCGCATTGTCCTGTCTTAACAAAAGCCTGTATTCGCTTCGTGACGTAAGCATGCGGTAAGGTTCTTTTGTGCCTTTAACGGTCAAGTCATCTATAAGCGTTCCTATGTATGCCTGCGAACGGTCAAGTATCAAAGGCTCATCGCCTCTTATTTTAAGCGCCGCATTTATTCCGGCAATAAGTCCTTGAGACGCCGCCTCTTCAT
>CABUQL010000208.1 GCA_902493665.1 uncultured Eubacteriales bacterium | reverse complement strand
TGCCCCATAAGGTCGGCAAGCAAGGAGATATCGTTATATTTTTCAAGGAAGTTCTTTGCAAAACGATGGCGAAAAGAGTGAGGATAAACCACTTTTGGATTCAAGCCGTATTTATGGGCGTAGTTCTTTAATTGCTGCGAAATGCCGCGCACGGTTATGCGGTCGCCGAACCTGTTCAAAAACAAATAGCCGCTGGTCACGCCCTTTTCGGCGAGCCATGTTTCCGTTTCCGTTTTTAATTTTTTCGGTATGTAAAGCCGCCGCAGTTTTCCGCCTTTGGAGTAGAGGTCAAAATAGCCGTTGAATACATGCTCAACTTTGATTTGTATCAATTCACTTACTCGCGCGCCTGTTGCAGCCAAATATCGCACCACAAAGTACCACTCCCAATTTCCGTCGCGTTTCAGGCAGTTCTTCAAAAATTTGTAGTCCGCGTCGCTGATGACATTTTCCAAGAAGTTCTTTTGCTGAATCTTTACCGGAGCCAGCCGCAGCTTCTCTTTCTTGATAAAGTCGAGATACTTATTAATCGCCTGTATGCGCAGGTTTACGGTTTTGGGCTTGTAGGTTTCAATCAGATACCCCTTAAACGCCAATAGGTTCTGCTTTGTGATCTCGCCCGATAGCTGGCGGTACATTCGTATCGTAAGCAGGTACGATGAAATTGTGTTTTCGGACAGATTGTTCCGCCGAAGGTGTGCTTCAAATTCTTCTAACATAGGTAATCCTCCTAAAAAAGTAGTACATAAATTTTACTCTTTTCAGAGGAAAACTTCGATTAAGTATGAGGGGTGATGAGAAGAGTTCTGTTATTATGAGAAGGTTGAAACAAATGAGCCCGTTAGACTAGATTATTTGCCTTTTGATATTCCAAACTCTTGGAGTTGGGTAAGATTAGAAAATGCTGTCATTATTAATCCACGGAACGATTTACCTGATAATTTGGAAGTTTCATTTGTGGAGATGAAAGCAATTTCAGATGGCTATAACAATCATTTTTCTGCAACAACTCGCCCTTGGAAGGAAGTCAAAAGCGGGTTTACGCATTTTCAAGACGGCGATGTCGGCTTTGCTAAAATCACGCCATGTTTTCAAAATCGAAAATCAGTTGTATTTTTAGGTTTACAAAATGGATATGGCGCTGGGACGACCGAATTGCATATTTTGCGCTCCATTCAGGAAACTATATTGCCTAAGTATTTGTTGTGTTTTGTAAAGTCCCAGTACTTAATTGAATATGGAAAACAGAAATTTTCAGGAACGGCAGGGCAACAAAGATTTGGTACTGATGAAGTAAAAAAGACTTTACTGCCGCTGCCGCCGTTGACTGAACAGGAACGCATAGTCAAGCAAGTGGAAATAATATTAGAGAAGCTAAAAGACGAGGGTTAATCCTCGTCTTTTAGCTTAGCTTCTAATGCGAAAAACATGGAAGTTATTCGGTATTGTTCTGTAGCTGGTGGAAGCGGGATCAAATAAGATTGGATAGTTTTCGTCGCCAATTCGATTTGGTTTGTACTTCCCGAACATTTTGCCTCTATATCCGTTTGTATAACAGGCGACTTCAAAAACAAATAAATATATTTGCTGTCAATGTATTCCGAAGGACGCACGACCGTTACATGCGAATCCGCGACAAATTTAGGATATTCTTTGAAAAGCGTATCATCAACATATCCTGTTCGCCCAACAGTTCCTGTGCCCGTTGAGTTTATTATTATATCGCCGACACAAAGATATTGTTCCTCGGTGTATTTTTTAATGGTTGCGCGGTCAGCAAACAGACATTTTTGCGTTTGGATTCCTGCCCATTGGTTGCATTTTTGGGCTATTATAGGCAGAATTTTCTCCGTGCCGTATGTCGGAGATTTGCCGCGATGAATATATGAACAGATTGTTTGCAAGCAACACCAAGTCCAATTTTCTGGCAACTCGAAAGGTGTTTCATCGCTGATATTAGTGACAGTTTCGCCAACCTTCTCATAATAACAGTTATCGTCACCTTTGTAGATGTAACTATCCACATACTTCTTGCCGAGTTTAGCCTTCTTTTCGGCGCGGATGCGCTCTAACAGAACGCTGGCTGGCTCGTCGTTCGGGTCTTGCGGAACAAGTTTCCCTTGAATGGCGTATTGCAAAATGGACTTTTTGAGTTTATCGTAAATTTCATCGTCCAGCTTTGTCGCCTGCTGTTCGAGTTTATCGTATTCGGCAATTAAGGGCTCAAACTTCTCTATCTCCGCTACAATTCGGGCTTGCTCGGCAAGAGGAGGAATACCAATAAGTAGCGATTTGAATAGATTTTTATTTAAGTGCGGAATTGCCGCCCCTATTTTATTCCCGCGAAATGTATCTCTATAATAGTCCAACACCACATTAAGATATCCAAAAGTAAGCTGCGATACCTTCTCCAGCGTTTTGAAAGTGCTGCCCATATATCCGCGAAATGGTATATCGAATACCTCGCCGGAATTTTCACCATCGACTAAAATAACCTTTTCTCCGACATCAACAACTTTGCCATCGGTGAGATAAGTTTTATCTGGTTTTCCTCTTAAAGTTTTAGCATCCAAGTAAGGCAATTTTTCTCCTGTGCTTTTAGCAACATCGCCTAACCAGCACACCGTAGACAAACGTACAAATACCCAATTATCTGGTATCTCAAAGGGCAAATCGTCGGTGATATCTTTGACTTGTGAGCCAACCTTCTCATAATGGCGATTATCACTTATAAAAGAATTGTGTATTAGGGAATATATTTATCAAAATTATGTCCATAAGAACATTCCGCACTGTAGTATTGGTTCATGCCTTCCAAACAACAAAATGGACATAAAGTTGTTCGGAGGGGTTGTTGTGTGTAAGGGCTACAAAATGCTATCGATGTCTATCTTGTAATAGATGTGTACTTCTTGCGGTTTGCCCGTGACTGTTTCTTTGCCGCCGATGACAAGTTTTTCGAATAGCTCCAGACAGAGCTCTCTTGTCAGTTCGGGGGCATTGATGTGTTTTTTCATTCGCCGTATAAACTCGTCCACGTCGGTTGCCGCTCGCTGCTTTTCTTCAAGTCCCTGCGTAAGATAAGAAATCCGTTCTTTCAGTTCCGTTTGCTCGGCGGTGTATTTGTCGATCAGCTGCAAGCACACGTTTTCGGGGATCTTACCTGCGACCTTTTCTTCGAACGCTGCGCTTATGAGCTTATCGAGTTCTGCAACGCGCCGTTCCGTTCGCTTGAGTTCTCTTTTGACGTCGGCTTGGTTTTT
>CABUQL010000207.1 GCA_902493665.1 uncultured Eubacteriales bacterium | reverse complement strand
GACAAGCTGAAAGATTGCAAAAACATCCATCGCCGGGCAATGCGTGTTCGAGTCTTGTTTGCCTAAAGAGATTCAAGCTGAGTGCAGTCGAGTTCCAAAACGGTTTTACGTCCGAACATAACAACGCTCACGCTTACTTTTCCTGTAGAAAAGTCTATTTCATCAACTATGCCGATTTGATTTGCAAAAGGACCTTTTACAATTTTCACGCTATCGCCGACAGAAAAGTTTATAACAATTTCATTTGTATCAACGCCGAGTGCTTCAACCTCTTCATCGGTAAGCGGAACGGGCTTTGAGCCGGGGCCCACAAACCCTGTAACACCGGTAGTGTTTCTTATAACATACCATGTGTCGTCGGTCATAATCATTTTAATTAAAACATAGCCCGGAAATACTTTTCTTGTAACAACCTTTTCAACATCGTCTTTCTTTTCAACAACCTCTTCCAGAGGAACTTTAATGTCAAGAATCAAATCTTCAAGACCTCTGTTTTCAATTATTTTTTCGAGATTGGTTTTAACTTTGTTTTCATAACCCGAATAGGTATGAACAACGTACCATTTAGCGTTATCGATCATAATAACATAAGGCTTAAGCCTTCGTCCCTCCTTCGCACTAGCCCAGGAACTTGAATAAACCAAACTGGAATATGCTGTCCAAAGCGAAAATAAAAATACTAATTATAATAACCAGTGCAACAACTATAAGGGTGTTATTTATTACTTGTTTTTTAGTAGGCCATACAACTTTTTTAAGCTCGGATTTTACCTCTTTCAAAAATTTTGCTGCTTTTTGAAAGATATTCATTTTCTTTGCACCTGCTGCCTCTGACATAACATTCACCTCATCTTGTATCTGAATTTATAGACAAACTACTTCGTTTCTTTATGAACAGTGTGTTTTCTGCAGAAACGGCAGTATTTTTTCATTTCAAGTCTGTCCGGATCGTTTTTCTTGTTTTTCATTGTATTGTAATTTCTCTGTTTGCAATCACTGCAAGCTAATGTAACTCTAACTCTCATCGTGATTTACACCTCCTTATGGTAATGCCGGAGCATATGTATCTTTTAAATTTAAACATAAAAAAAAGACCTCTATAACTGTCCCAGCATAAAAACTATACCATATCAAAGAAGTATTGTCAAGAACTTTCTTAAAAAAAGTTGACATTAGTCTTTTGTTGTTATAAAATAAGTAAGTATTTTATATTATAATGTATATTTTCAAAAAAATCAAGAGCGGTGACTTATGAACATAAGCTATGACTATATTACCGAATATATAACGGATACGCTCCCCGAGAGCAGCGGTCTTTTAAAAGAAATGGAAGAATATGCAAAAGAGCATCACGTCCCTATTATACAAAAAGAAGCGATGTGGCTTTTAAGAACGCTTGCAGCGCTGAAAAAACCCGAAAAAATTCTTGAAATAGGAACGGCAATAGGTTATTCTTCCCTTATTTTTTCCGAATATTTAAAGGAAGGCGGAAAAATAATTACGGTTGAGCTTGACGAAGATACGGCGCACATTGCCGAAGAAAACTTCAAAAAAGCAAACAACAGCTCAATAAAACTTATAATCGGCGACGGAGAAGATGTACTCATTAACAGTGACGAGAAATTTGACATAATTTTTTTGGACGCCAACAAGTCGCTTTATATGCGTTGCATGCCCGATGTAAAAAGACTTTTAAACAAAGGCGGTCTGCTCATTGCCGACAACGTGCTTTACAAGGGCATGGTTGCAAACGACGGTCTTGAAACACGCAGAAAACGCACAATTGTAAACAATCTGCGCACATTTTTGAAAAATCTTGCACATGATGAAGATTTTACAACATCTATAATCCCCATAGGCGACGGAATGGCGGTCTGCGCATATAACAAATAACACGGCGTTGTTATGCTTTTTTGGTCTGACAAGGTTAAAAAACCGGAATTTAGCAAATACGGTGTTTTGTATTTTAGCTCCCTGTGCCAAAATGAATAATCAGAAACGGAGATAAATAATGAAGAAAATAGAACTTTTAGCTCCTGCGGGAAGTCTTGACAAGCTGAAAACGGCTGTAAATTACGGCGCCGATGCGGTATATATCGGCGGAGAAGAATTTTCGCTCAGAGTTGCGGCAAAAAATTTCACCGATGAAGAAATTAAAGAAGGAATCGATTATGCCCACGAAAGAGGAAGAAAAGTATATCTTACGGCAAACATTATTCCTCACAACAGCGATATTGTAAAATTTCCTTCATTTGTAAAAGAAGTAGCCGATATGGGCGCCGACGGAATAATTATTTCAGACCTCGGTATGTTTGCGCTTGCA
Source organism: uncultured Eubacteriales bacterium (assembly GCA_902493665.1). GTDB lineage: Bacteria > Bacillota > Clostridia > UMGS1810 > UMGS1810 > SIG430. Next base: position 943 of record CABUQL010000207.1, on the reverse strand, counting down.
AAAAAATACGCTCCGAATCTTGAAATCCACGTAAGCACACAGGCAAACAACGTAAATTACGAAAGCGCAAAAATGTGGCACAATCTCGGCGCAAAAAGAATTGTTCTTGCACGCGAACTTTCGTTTTCCGAAATAAGAGAAATACGTGAAAATATCCCGGAAGATTTTGAAATAGAGTGCTTTGTCCACGGTGCAATGTGCATATCTTATTCGGGCAGATGTCTTTTAAGCAATTATATGGCGGGACGTGACGCAAATATGGGTGCGTGTGCGCATCCGTGCAGATGGAAATACCGTCTTGTTGAAGAAAAAAGACCGGGCGAGTATATGCCCGTTTTTGAAAACGAGAGAGGAACATACATTTACAATTCAAAAGATTTGTGTATGATTGAATATATCCCCGAGCTTATCGAATCGGGTATTTCAAGTCTTAAAATTGAAGGCAGAGTAAAAAACGAACTTTACATCGCAACTGTTGTAGGCGCATACAGAAAGGCAATTGACGCATATTATTCAGACAAAGAAAACTACCGTCTTGACCCTTATCTTTTGGAGGAACTTACAAAAATAAGCTACAGAGGCTACACAACAGGATTTTTCTTCGGGAAACCGAAAGGAACGGAGCAGATTTACGACCGCAGCACATATATTCAGGAATATAAAACGGCAGGCGTTGTAAAAAGCTATGACCCCGAAACAAAAACTGCGGTAATCGAGCAGAGAAACAGATTTTTCTCGGGTGACGAGGTTGAAATAATCACACCGGGCAAAGAATCGGTTTGCGTCAAGCTGGGCACGCTTTACAACGATGAGGGCGCAGAGATTTCATGTGCTCCCCACCCTCAGATGAGCGTTACAACAACAATAGATGCAGATATAAACGAATACAGTATAATAAGAAAGAGAAAAGAAAAATGATTTATGCGGCAGGCTGCGAAACAGA
>CABUQL010000206.1 GCA_902493665.1 uncultured Eubacteriales bacterium | reverse complement strand
GAGTTCACGCCGATTCAGTATCCTGCCGATGATAAATCGGGCGGCGTTATAACAACTCATTTTGACTACCATTCAATCAGCGGAAGGCTTTTAAAGCTTGATATACTCGGCCATGATGACCCGACGGTTATAAGAATGCTTGAAGATTTAACGCATACAAACGCGCGTGAAATACCGTTTTCGGACGAAAAAACAATGAGTCTTTTCCACTCGACAGAGGCGCTCGGAGTAAAGAGCGAAGATATAAACAGTGTTGTGGGAACGTTTGCCGTGCCGGAATTCGGAACGCAGTTTGTAAGAAAAATGCTTGTGGATACAAAACCGTCAACTTTTGCGGAGCTTGTCAGAATTTCGGGACTTTCTCACGGAACGGACGTTTGGCTTAACAACGCACAGGATCTTATAACATCTAAAATTGCAACTCTTAACGAAACAATCTGTACACGTGATGATATTATGCTTTACCTCATTTCAAAGGGAGTTGAAGCAAAGCTTTCGTTTACAATAATGGAAAGCGTCAGAAAAGGTAAGGGACTTAAAGAAGAATGGGAAGAAGAAATGCACAAAAACAATGTCCCCGACTGGTATATAAATTCGTGTAAAAAGATAAAATATATGTTCCCGAAGGCACACGCCGTTGCATATGTAACAATGGCTTACAGAATAGCCTGGTATAAGGTTAATTACCCGAAGGAATTTTATTCAACGTATTTTACCGTAAGAGCCGATGATTTTGACGCACAGAAAATGGTAAACGGCAGAGAAACGGTTTTGGAAAACATAGCGCTTTTGGAGGCAAAAGGAAACTCGATAAGCGCAAAGGAAAAAAACGTTTTAACAATACTTGAGGTCTGCAACGAAATGTATTGCAGGGGAATTAAGTTTTTGCCGATACACGTTTACACATCCGAAGCGTTTAAGTTTATTCCGACAAAAGATGGCATTGTGCCGCCGCTTAATGCAATTGCGGGACTCGGAACAAATGCGGCGCTGAGCATTGTAAGCGAGCGAAACAAAAAGCAGTTTGCAACTATTGACGATATGACTGAGCGTGCAAAGGTAAACAAAACGGTTGTTGCACTTATGAAAGAGCAGGGTTGCCTTGACGGAATAAGAAACAGCGACCAGATGAGCTTTTTTGATATGTAAAAGCATAAAAGGAGGAATAAAAATGGAGAGAAGCATTAAAGAATGGTACGGATTTATAAGAAACAAGGTTGGATTTTTGGATATTTACGACATTGGAATACTTAAAATCTCGACGCTTGCAATAGGGCTTTTGTTTGGTTCTCTTTTTGCAAAAGCTTTAAAAAAGCTTGCACCGCTTTTTGCAATAATCGGTGCAATCGGCTCTGCATACATTTTTATAAAAGTATTTTTAAAGGACAATGTTTTATAAGAAACTTGTTTTATTAAGTGCCTAAATTTAAGGAGCAGACAAAATGACAAACATTAGGGATTTCAAAAAAATCACTGCGGAAGAAATCTGTTTAAATTTATTATACGGCGGTGAAGCACAGTATGATAATTTTAAAACGGATAAAAACGACGGACTTGTGTTTTTTGACAGAAAAAACACATACGACAGAGCAAAGGTTATAAAAACGCTTAAAGGATGCGGCGAAGGAAACGTTTATGAGGTTAATTTTACATGCAGAATATGCGATGATTCTCCTCTTGACAAAGCAACGCTTCTTGTCGGATTTATGGGCGTTGACGACACGAAATGCGAATGTCCGCACACGTTTTTGATTACAAAAGAGAAAAAAGATTTCAGCTTTACATACATTGTGAAAAATGCAGACAAAAATCTTATATCTTTTGAACAGGCGGAAGATGACGTCAGTGTTTTATCGGCATTTGCAATTGAAGAAATAAAAACATCTCTTTTAAGCGGAAAAGAGGATTCTTCAAACGACGGCAACCCGATTATTAAATTTGACCGCGAAGGAAAAACGGTAATCCACATTATCGGCGATTCGATTGTCTGCAACTATGATGAAAATGAAAAAAGACGCGGCTGGGGAATGTTTATCGGTGAGTATTTTGACAGTGAAAAAATCAAAGTTAACAATATGGCAAAGGGCGGATACAGTACAAAAACGTTTTTGAAATGCCTTTCGGGACTTATAAGATGGAACTGTGTTTATGACAATATGGAAAAAGGCGATTATCTTTTTGTTTCACTCGGCATAAACGACAGTGCAAAAAATATGTGGAAAAGCGTTGATATTAAAGATTATAAGAAGTATCTTAAAACAATGGCGGACAAAGCAAAAGAAAAGGGAGTTTCGGTAATTTTTGTTACACCTACAATTACGTTAGAGGATAACAAGCTTAATAATATGCGCCGTGACAGAGCGGAGAAAATGATTGAAGCTGCAAACGAAAGCGGAGCTTATCTTCTTGATTTAAATAAGTTAATGTTCTCGGAGGCAGAGAAAAAGATATCCGAAATGGGATTTGGTTCATTTTGGCAAAAATATTTCGGGGCGCTTGAAAACGACGGAGCAAACGACATTACCCATCAGTGCGAAGAAGGTTCAAGGTGGGTGCTTTCGCTTATAATGAAGCTTCTTTCTAAAACGGATTGTCCGCTTAATAACTACAGAAAAAGTGAAAAATAAAAAAGCAAATGCAAAATTTTTGAAAAAAGTGCAAAAAATGAATAAGATGCCTTCAAAAAAGCGCAAAAAATGAATATCTTTTTACATTTTAATATGATAAAATTATAATATAAATAGATTACGGAGGAAAGTTATGAAAAAAGTTTACTCTTTGATTTTGGTATTTACACTTATTTTAACATCTGTTGCAGTTGCCCCGTCTGTATCTTTTGCGGAAACGGCGTCATATTTTCCGCTGACGTTTGACAACTGGCAAAGCGTGGATAAAAACATAATAGAGTGGGGCGGAATATCTACCTCCTCGGATTCGGTAGAACTTTCAAATGAAGGCAGAAGCGGAAAAGCGCTTAAGCTTACACAGGCTACAACAAATTCAAAGTGGCGTTTTAAAGATGCGTTTAAAAATCTTTCGGCGGGCGAAACATACGTTGTTTCAATGTATGTTAAATCGGTCGAAAAAAGCGGAAATGTGTCTTTGGGCATTTACAGAGATTCCAATCCAAATCCTGTGTCGGCGCTATGCACAAGTACGGTAAGCCCCGATACATGGGTAAGACTTAAAGGAATGTTTACTGTAGACAGCAGCACGCTTGACATTACAAAAATAGGAATTATCCAAAGCAATACTGCAGATGAAATGATAGGAGC
>CABUQL010000205.1 GCA_902493665.1 uncultured Eubacteriales bacterium | reverse complement strand
AAGTTTTTTGCAACAAGATTTTTGTGTTTTGTCAGTGTGTAGCCGTCAAGATTAAATCTGCCCTGGATTAAATATTTGTCGGTGTAAGTTGTCGTCATATACGTTGAAACGGGGCAGTACATCGGAAAATCACTGTTTATAACGTATAAAAATCTCTCATCTTTTTCGCCGAACATATACCCGAACGGGGAAATGTAAATATCGGTTTTGCCTATTGCCGGCTCGATAACGTTTTTCCATTTATCCGTATCATATTTAACGTTTTGCATTGTTGCGGTAAGATCTCTGAAATAATCGTTGTGTGTGTAACTGTGGCAGGCAAAAATCCAGCCTGTGTCACGAAGACGTTTTGCAATTTTTTGACACTCTTTAAAATCGGATTCTTTTGTTTCGCTTTCGGGATTTATGCGGTATCCCAAAGCGCCTTCATATCCCGTAACCGCAATGACGCCTTTTGCGCCCCTGTAAGAGAATTTTGGATTTTTCTTTACAAATTCGTCGAGAATCGGAATAACGTCACCGTCATTTGTTATGGTTTCTTCACCCTCGGGCGTTGTAACAAGGGTTTTGACCTCGTTGTTTTTATCAAGCACAAGTTTATCCGCAAAACCGTCGCCCTTCATATATCCGTAGTAGTTAACGTCGTCAATCGATATTATAAGCGGTTTTTTGCCCTGGGGAAGATAAATGTCGTTTTTGGTAATCGTGCCGTCTTTGTTTTTCGTGATAAGACTTTGCATATCGATAAGTATAAAATTGTTTTCGTAAAGAAGCGGCAGCATCTTTTTAAATTCGTCGGCGGTTGTCATCCACATATTGTAGCCTTCTTCTTTGTAATCGCCGTCAAAAGCGAGAGAAGGGTAAACAATGAGCGAATGAAAGAAAATGTGATAAATCTGACCGTCGTATTTAACGAGTCTGCTTTTTTCAGTCTTGCATTTTTCCAAAAGCTCTTCGCCTTCTTTGCCGAGTCTTTTGGTATTTGTAAGGACATCTATTGCCTCATTATACATATAAAGATCCGATAATTTTTTTGCGTGTTCAAGCGCAAGTTCTTTTTTGTCTTTTGATTTTACGTAATTTCCTTTGTTCGAACCAAACTTATCACGCCCGAAAATTGCATAAAGAGCAGTGATATACAAAGATATTATAAGAAGTATACAAAGTATTGTTTTCCATTTAATTTTCATAATAATCACTCCTCTACCTTTATTTTATCACAACTAAATTTAAAGTAAAGACGATTTGCAAAAAAAGTCGAAAAAATATTAAATTAATATTTGGAAATTGATTTTTATACAAAAATAAAGTTATAATTTGACAAAATATTATTGCTTAATCGGGCAAAAACAGTTGACAAACTGCAGTATTTTATTATAATATATAAGGTAGTATTAATTTGGGCAATTTATGATTTTTTTGCTTTATGCCCGATTCGGAAGGGATTAAATTATGGAAAAATTAGGACTTAATGAATTAAGAGAAAAATTTCTTTCTTTTTACGAAACGAAAGGACATCTGCGCCTTCCTTCGTTTTCACTCGTTCCTCACAACGACAAAAGCCTGCTTTTGATAAATGCCGGTATGGCGCCTTTGAAACCGTATTTTACGGGACAGGAAACGCCTCCGAGAAAAAGAGTTACAACGTGTCAGAAATGTATAAGAACGCCCGATATCGAAAGCGTCGGAAAAACAGCACGTCACGGAACATATTTTGAAATGCTCGGAAACTTTTCGTTCGGAGATTATTTTAAGCATGAAGCAACGAGCTGGGCATGGGAGTTTTGCACAAAGGTGCTTAATATGCCTGTGGACAAGCTTTGGGTTACAATTTACCAAGATGACGACGAAGCTTTTGATATATGGACAAAAGAAGTAGGCGTTGCGCCCGACAGAATTGTAAGAATGGGCAAAGAAGACAATTTCTGGGAAATAGGACAGGGACCTTGCGGACCTTGCTCGGAAATATATTTTGACCGCGGCGAAAAATACGGCTGCGGATCGCCCGATTGCGGTGTTGGCTGCGAATGTGACAGATACGTTGAATTCTGGAACCTTGTTTTCACACAGTTTGACAAAGACGAAGACGGAAACTACAACAGACTTGCACATCCTAACATAGACACCGGTATGGGTCTTGAAAGACTTGCATGCATTATGCAGGACGTTGATAATATTTTTGAGGTTGACACCGTAAGAAATATTATGAAAAAGGTTATTGAATTTGCTAAGGTTGAATACGGAAAAGACGAACAGTCAGACGTGTCGCTCCGTGTTATAACAGACCACATAAGAAGCACAACTTTTATGATTGCCGACGGCGTTAAGGTTGCAAACGACGGAAGAGGATATGTGCTCAAAAGACTTTTAAGAAGAGCCGCAAGACACGGCAGACTTTTGGGTATTTACGAACCTTTCTTATACAAAGTATGCGATACTGTTATTGAAGAGAATAAATCGGCTTATCCTTATCTTGTTGAAAAAGCCGACTACATTAAAAAAGTTATCGAACAGGAAGAAATAAACTTCGGAAGAACCGTAAACGAAGGAATGAACATACTCGAAACATATGTTTCGGATCTTAAAGCAAAAGGCGAAAAAGTTCTCGGCGGAGAGCAGGCATTTAAGCTTTCCGATACTTACGGATTTCCGATTGACTTGACTGTTGAAATTCTTGACGAAAAGGGAATAGGCGTTGACAGAGAAGGCTTTGACAAATATGTTGAAGAGCAGAGAACAAGAGCGAGAGAGGCAAGAAAAGACGCTGATACGCTCGGCTGGAAAGATGAAATTTTAGAAAAATTTATGACGCTTCCGAAGGCTGAATTTGTCGGATATGAAACAAATGAAACTGAGAGCAAAATAGTAGGGATATTCAGTGACGGCGATTTTTGCGACAGTGCAAGCGATGAAAACGGCGACGTTACAATCGTTCTTGATAAAACTCCCTTCTACGGTGAAGGCGGCGGACAGGTAGGAGATACGGGAACAATTGTTACCGACAATGCAAATCTTACTGTTATTGATTCCAAAAAACTCCGTGACGGAAGAATAATCCATGCCTGCGTTATCGAGTCTGGATATATTGAAAAAGGCGACGTATGTAAGTGCAAAGTTGACGGCGAAAGAAGAAGAAACATCGAAAGAAACCATTCGGCAACGCATCTTTTGCAGAAAGCGCTTAAAATTGTGCTCGGCGACCATGTTGAGCAGGCTGGTTCGTTTGTAAATGACGAAAGACTCAGATTTGACTTTTCTCACTTTGAGGCAGTTACACAGGAC
>CABUQL010000204.1 GCA_902493665.1 uncultured Eubacteriales bacterium | reverse complement strand
TGTGTATGTTCCGAAAATGAGCAGGAATATCGAACAGTGATCCATAACTCTGAAAACTCTTTTTGCCATATTATGTGCGAGTGAATGATACAAAGTTGAAATCACATAAAGAACAATCAGCGAAAATCCGTATATCGATGTACTTACAATTCCCAATGCGTCGCTTTTAAAACACGCATAAACTATTACAACGGCAGTTCCCGCAATTGCAAGAAGCGCTCCCAACCCATGTGTTACCGCATTTGCAATTTCTTCGCCGAGTGTTTGATTATTTACTCTTTCCTTCATTAAAATCACTTCCCAAAATTATTTTTGTTACATTATATTAAAAATATATACCGATTTATTATTTTATGGTAAAATAAAATCAGGCGATAAATTTACCTGCACATTAATTATATCAAATTTTTTGAAAAACTTCAAACTATTTTTTGCTAAAATCCGTCTAATAGATGAAAGGGGGATGAACAGATGATAAAAAGAAAAATTTTTGAAGATTATATTGAAGGGAACATAGATAAAGCCTTCCGTTTTGCTTACTCTTATTCAGGAAATAAAAGCGATGCCGAAGATGTTGTGAGCGAAAGCTGGTTAAGGCACTTTCAAAAATATCGTCGCTGCGTGACACAGAAAAAATAAACTGCTGGTTTATGTCGATTATCGCAAACACGGCAAAACAAAATTTGCGAAGGCAAAAGAAATTCGTGTTTGAATCTGAGGACAGTGCCGAAAAAATCGCTGCAAAAGAAGAAAGCAGTTTTTTTGAATTTGAAGATCTTATTAAAAACCTTGACGTCAAATACAGAGAATTACTTATAATGAAATATTTTGAAGGTTTTACGTTTAAAGAAATTTCCGAAATTTCGTCTTTAAGCGAAAACACTGTAAAAACAAGACTATATCGCGCGATAGAATTATTAAAACCAAAATTGGAAGGAGAATTAAAATGAACGATTTAAAAAAACTTAAAATCGATTACGAAAACATTAATGCAAGCGAAGAATTTAAAGAAAGCGTTTTGGCAAAAGCCAAGAAAAAACACCGCTTTTCGGTATTTACAAAATCCGTTGCGGCAGCTGCGGCAACATTTGTTTTTGCGTCTGTGCTTGCGCTTAACGTCAGCCCCGCGTTTGCAAAAAGCGTGAGCGAAATCCCCTATCTTAAAGAAGTTGTAAAAGTTTTGACGGCATCGAGATATGAATTTTCCGACGGCAATATGGAAGCTGAGATTGTGACGCCGAAAATTGAAGGTTTGCTTGACAAAGAACTTGAAGACAAGCTCAACAACGAATTTAAGGAAAATGCAAATGCAATAATTTTAGGATTTGAAAGAGATTACAAAGAGCTGAAAAAAGAATTCGGCGATGGAACCGACATTCATATGGGCATAAATTACAATTATGAAGTCAAAACCGACGATGATGACATTTATGCAATTGACATTTATCTTTTTACCGCTGCCGGTTCGTCATCAACGAAACACTCGTTTTACACAATTGACAAAAAAACGCATTCTCTTTTAACTCTTGACGGTCTTTTTAAAGACAAATCATACGTTGACGTTATAAGCGAATATATTAAGAAGGAAATGAAGAGATTAAATGAAACCGAAGGCGGATATTTCTGGGTTGACAGTGAATTTCCGGAGTGGGATTTTACAAAAATCAAAGACGACCAGAATTTTTATATCAACAGCGACGGAAAACTTGTTATTTGTTTTGACAAATATGATGTTGCGGCGGGCGTTCAAGGAAGTCCCGAGTTTGTAATTCCGACAGAAGTTATTTCAAATATATTAAAACCGGTAAGTTTTATAAAATAAATCTCCCTTTATAGAATAAAACCGTTTTTAAGGCGCCGTTTCCGGCGTCTTTTTTTATGCACAACATATCATCATCTTTCACAAAACGACTTCTTTTTTAATATATTGTAATTACGGAAGGTGATTTAAATGCATATGGTAGAAATTAAAAATATATCGCACAGTTATCAGGATATAAACGGCGAAGTAAATGCCATTGACAATATAAGTTTTTTTGCGGACGAAGGCGAATATGTAAGCATTGTCGGACCGTCGGGCTGCGGAAAATCAACGCTTCTTTCAATAATATGCGGTCTTTTGCCGCCCACGAGCGGCGATATTTTTATTGACGGCAAAAAAACAAACGGAATTTCCGACGACATAGGATATATGCTCCAAAAAGACAACCTTTTAGGCTGGCGCACCATTTACAAAAACGTGCTTTTGGGACTTGAAATAAAAGGCAAACTTACACAAGAAAACATTTTATATGCTGAAAATCTTTTAAAAACATACGGACTTTATGAATTTAAAGACAAATTTCCATCGCAGCTTTCTGGCGGTATGAGGCAGCGTGCATCTCTTATAAGAACGCTTGCGTCAAAACCGAAAATTCTGCTTTTGGACGAAGCGTTTTCCGCTCTCGACTATCAGACAAGGCTTGCGGTAACGGACGACGTTTATTCAATTATTAAAAACGAGAAAAAAACAACCATAATGGTTACGCACGACATACCCGAAAGCATAAGTATGTCCGACCGTGTTATTGTTCTTACGAAACGTCCCGCAAAAATCAACACTGTTTTAAAAATCGACTTTCCCGACATTGACGAAAGAACGCCCCTAAATTCCAGAAACAACCCGAATTTTTCCGAATACTTTAACACAATCTGGAAGGAGCTTGATGTTCATGTATGACAAAGCGGTATCTGAAGAAAGGAAAGAATATTTAAAATCGCTTAAAATCAAGAAATACTTTATTCTGTCATCGCAGATTTTAATACTCGTATTTTTTGTCGGTTTATGGGAAATCGCCGGAAATCTTAACTGGATTGACCCGTTTATTACAAGCCAGCCGTCAAGAATACTTGCAACGTTTTTAAATCTTTCAAAAAACGGGCTTTTAAATCATTTATGGGTAACCGTGTTTGAAACAATAACGGGATTTTTACTCGGCGTTATTTTCGGCGTTGTTTTTGCCGTAATTTTTTGGTGGTCTAAAACGCTTTCCAAAATATTTGAGCCGTATCTCGTTGTTTTAAATTCACTTCCGAAAATCGCACTCGGACCGGTCATCATAATCTGGGTAGGCGCAGGAATGAAAGCCATTATTTTTATGGCGCTTGCAATTTCGCTCATCGTTACGGTTTTGGAGCTTTTAAACGGATTTTTGACAACTGACGGCGAAATGATTAAAATGGCAAAGACGTTCGGCGCAAACAAGTGGCAGATTTTTACGAAAATCGTATTTCCGTCAAACGTTAAAACGCTTATGAATT
>CABUQL010000203.1 GCA_902493665.1 uncultured Eubacteriales bacterium | reverse complement strand
ATAGCCTACTTCCGTCTTTCTGTTTTTGGCAATTTCATATGACGAATAACCGCCCGTTACGGCAGTTAAATTACTGAAGTTTGTTTCGCTCGGTTCGTAAACCGATAAATCATCGATATACAAAGTATCGGTAACTTCTTTTGCGCCGAGCTGGTCAAAGCCGACCTGCGTTATTGTTTCGTCTTTGTGCTCATATTCGAGCAAAACATTTGTCCAAACGCCTTTTTTAATTTCAAAGTTTTTCATTTTTAAAGGCGCTGCCGCATTTTTCGTGCCCGTATCGCCGTATGTACCGAGTCTTACGGTTGTATCGCCGCTTGGTGAATATATCCATGCTGATATTGTTTTCTTTTTGTCTATATCGTCTTTAGAAAACATATCGGTAAATTTAATTCTGTGTACGGCCGTCGACATACCGGAAAGTTTAAGGCTTTTTCCGTTTGTGCCCGTGTGATCGTATTCGTCCGACACCGATACTTTAGACTTTGCATATCCTCCGCCCATCGCATATGCCGTATCGCTTATGCCGTCGTCAAAGTTATATGCTTTCTGTGAAAGAATTGTTTTTATATCAACGGTTTTCTGATCGTCATTCCACGAAACAAAAGCGCCGAGCGATTCCGAAACAAATCTTACCGGAACCATAGTTCTGTAATTTACGGAAGTTGCGGGAACGTCAAGCGTAACATTTTTTCCGTTTATGCTTGCTTCACTTTTGTCAAGCGTAAGCGAAACATCAAGAGCGTCTTTGCTTATTCCCACCGTTTTTGTTTCTTCATTCCAGCTTACCTCAGCGCCCAAAAGCTCTGATATTCCTCTTAACGGAACCAAAACTCTGTCGCTTTTCATGACGGGCATCTGGTCAAACGTATAATACTTGCCGTTTACGCAAATGCTTATTTCGTCATCGGCTGCGCCGTCTGCAAACGAAACCGCCGGAAAGCAGCCGAGTGCAAAAATCAATACCAAAAGCGCTGCTGCAAATCTTTTCATTTTCTTTTTTCCTCCTTATATTTGGCATACAATCCTATCTTTATTATCATCTACCAAAGAACAAAATGTCAACATATTTCTTATGCAAAAAACAGTACTTTTCTTCGTTTTCAAGAAAATTTCGCCATTACAATTATAACATATTGACTTTGAAATTTTACTTTGATATAATTTATTTAAAGGAAGAAATTTTTACATCAAAGGTGCTGCGTTTGGCATTGTAACGCTGATTAAAACCGTGTTTTTTACTATAATCCAAAACACGGCGTTACTTATTTAACTATAAAAAACGGACGGAGATGATTAATATGTATTTGCAGTCTGTGCATAAAATATGCGATATTTCGCCCGATACAATTTGGGATTATGACTTTTCACATTATGTTTTTGTTCACACAAACAGCGAATCATATGAAATTATCCGCAAAAACAAAGTTTTTTACAAACCGAATCTTTTAAAAATTTATCCCCCGTCTTCGCCGTTTCATCTTACCTGCACCTCGCCTGCCGACGTTTTTATTTTAGATGAAAGCGCAAAAAAACTTTTGGACAAATACAGACTTAAGAAAAACGAAGTATATTATCCGAAAAACGCAAAAAAAGTGTCATCTGTTATTGACTGCATAATAAACGAATTAAACTTAAAAGAAGAATACTTTGAAACAGTCTGCGACACAAAATTATCCGAGCTTTTTGCACTCACCGCAAGGGCGCGTCTTAATAAAATCAGCGATTACACCGCCATAACAAGAACAGAACGCCACAAGTTATGGCTTATATGCGAAGCAATTAAAAAAGACCCGTCATGCGGCTGGACGGTAAGCAAAATTGCTTCCGAAATGAATTTTTCGGTAAGCAGATTAAGAACGATTTTCAAAGCGTTTAACGGAAGAATTATTTCTCAGTACATAATAGAACTTAGAATTAAAAAAGCTATGGAGCTTTTGGAAAAAAACGATTTATCGGTCACCGAAATTGCACGGACGCTCGACTACTGTTCAACCGACTTTTTCTCTAAGCAGTTTTTTTCAAAAACGGGTTATACGCCTACAAAATACCGTAATATGAAAAGGTGATTAACGTGAAAGTTCTCTACGCAAGACATGCCTGGTATATTGAACCGAACTACGAACTGAAATTTATCCGCCCCGAGCTCGGAAGAATTTACAATACACATGTTATCGTTCATCATTACAATCCGGCTAAGCTTGTTATTAACGGGCAGACACATCAAATTGAAAAAGACTGCGTTTTTTTTCTTCGAAAGGGAGATTGCGTATCTGTAAGTTATTATGACGATTCCTTTATAGACTACATACACGTAATGGGGAATATGGGCGGTTTTTTGGGGAATTTCGGACTTAAATTCAACACACCGTACTATCCGAAAACAACATCATTTTGCACTTCGATTACAAAAAAGCTTGAAGAAGAGCTTTATTCACTGTCACCGTACACAAATGACATATGCTGCGAAAACGTTGCATATTTCATATCTCTTTTGGCAAGATATTTAAATCCCGAATACGAAAAATCATTTGATAACAAATCGCTTAAAGAATTAAGAACGGAAATGAAAAACCATCCCGAATACAACTGGACCGGCGAAAAAATGGCGCAGTTTGTGGGAATGGGCGAAACCGCCTTTTACGAAAGCTATTTTAAAATGTTTAAAAAATCGCCGAAAAAAGATTTGATTTTAATAAGATGCGACGCGGCAAAAATCCTTCTTGCGCAAAGCAAATATTCCGTCAGCGAGGTGTCAAAAATGCTCGGTTATACAACACCCGATTATTTTATACGCCAGTTTAAATCCGTTACGGGACAAACCCCGAAACAGTATATGCTCGGAAAATAAAAAGTTTATTTTTATAACCCATTTTTATCTTTTAAACGTTAAAAACAGTCTGAGAATTCAGACTGTTTTTTATATACTTTTTCATTTTCACGACATTAATGCCTTAAGGAGAATGAAAAAAGTAACTGCCGTTTTTATTAATAAAATACCATTATTTTAGGCGTTCTGTTTTTAATGTGAACAAACGCTCTTGAATAATCCTGCGGATTTAATTCATAAGTTGTTGCTTCATCAACAGACGCTTCGTAAAATTTATTTCTGTTTTTGTCAAATCTGTAAATCTTAAAGTCGGAGTATCTGTACGCCTGCGCTGTAACTTCAGATTCCGGCGATGAAGCAAAATTCAAATAAATATAACCGTCTTTTATGTGATGAAGCACACTTGTATTTCAAAAATCCGTACAGTGCGGATTTTCTTTTGAAGTGCTGGAAACGGTTTAGAAAATACGGCGGACTGCTCACGGGCATCA
>CABUQL010000202.1 GCA_902493665.1 uncultured Eubacteriales bacterium | reverse complement strand
ATTACTATACCACAATCCACTCTCCTCTGTCAACTCTTTTTTTCATTTTTTACTATATTTTTTAAAACTATTCATTTTTTATTCTTTTTTTGAAAATTATAGCAATTTTTTAATACATAGTATATATTATAATAGTATGAATTTTAGGAGGATATAAATGAAATATGCATATGCGTATATAACCGGTGAAAACAAAATAAACGGCGTTGTCACGTTCCGTCAAAAGAAAAACGGTGTTCTTGTTACCGCAATAATATATAATCTTCCGACTTCAAACGAAATTTGCAAAAAAGATATATTTGCTTTTCATATTCATGGCGGATCTCACTGCACCGGTACAAAAGATGACCTGTACGCCGCCGCAAACGGTCACTTTGATAAAAACAAATGTCCCCACCCGTCACACAGCGGAGATATGCCTCCCCTTTTCGGAAATGACGGCACGGCATATTTGTCTTTTCTGACAAACAGATTTACCGTAGATGATATAATCGGAAAAACCGTTATAATCCACTCTTCGTCCGACGATTTCAAATCTCAGCCGGCGGGAAATCCGGGCAAAAAAATTGCGTGCGGTGAAATAAAGAAAAGTTTCTTTCTTATTATATAATTATTTGCATACAAAAAGACGGTAAAAATTCACCGTCTTTTTTCGCATTAAAAACTTTTTATTTTATGTTTAATCCTCCGAAAACACAAGTGTTTTTAATAAATACCACAGGTGCATTTTCGTCTGTCGATGACACAAATTTGTTGTTTGCACCGCCGAGAATGTTAGTTGAATTTACAACAACTTTGACATTTGACGGAAGAAAAACATCCGTTCCGCCGAATACAGAGCAGGTGTTTATTACACAGTTTGAAGTAATGGCCGCATTTTTAAGTCTCAATTCCATACCGCCAAATACTGCACAGCAGTTGCAGCCGTCAAAACCTTGTCCGTCAAAGCATGGTGTGTTTGTTGAAAAAATTGCATGCATATTTGTCTGACTTGATTTGCCGTCCGATTTAACCTCATCGCCGTACTCTTCTTTTTTCTTTTCTCTTGCAAAAATCATTTCAGTTCCGACAACCACTATTACAAAAGGAAGAATTAATTTTCCTCCGACACCGTACGGAATAATTTTTTGTGCAGACAAAAACAATATGCAGCCGACTCCGAGCCCAATAATATTAACAAAATTAAATCCATCAAAAATAAGACTTACAAGGCAAGGAATAATTATAAACATCGTCCACCAACCGCGAAATGCAGCCGAAAAATCAACAATATCAAGATACGACAGTGCCATCATAACGCCAAATACCACAAGCAGCACGCCGATAATCTTTTTTGAAATATTATTTTTCATTTTAATCCCTCCGAAAATATGATTAAAGCATAATAATTCAAATTCCAAGTGTATTATAATACATAATGCATATAAAATCAAGTGCAATAAAACCATTGTCACACATTTTTCAAAGTATCGCTGTTTCGGCAAAATTAAAAACACTGCAGAAAAACCTGCAGTGTTTTGTGGTTTAAACTTAAATTGGTGTGCCGTCACCTTTAAAAAGAGGAAGCGGCGCAAGACATTTTATGTCTTTTCTTTCGGCAGCGTCGCCCTCGGCAAGAACTGCCATTCGACCGACAATATTTCCGCCAACCTGCTTAACAAGCGTTTCAATCGCCAAAAGCGATTCTCCCGTGCTTATTACATCATCAATGATAAGCACTCGCTTGCCGCGCATAAGATCAGCCTCTTTTGAACCTATACACAAAACCTGTTTCTTTTCGGTTGTAATTGAATTTACCTCCGTGTAAATCACGTTTTGCATATAAAGCTTGGGACCTTTTCTTGCAACGATGTAATCGTTCACACCCTCCTGCCTTGCCATTTCGTGAATAAGCGGTATTCCTTTAGACTCGGCAGTAATCATAATATCGTGCTCGGGAGCAAGTTTTAAAAGCTCTCTTGCACAGCTGCATGTAAGTTCAACATCGCTGAACATAACAAATGCCGCAATATATAAATCATCGTGTATTCTGCAAAGAGGCAAGTCCCTTTTAAGACCGGCAACTTCCAAAGTGTAATAATCTTTCATTATAAAAAGACTCCCTTAGATTTGATTATGCCAAGTGCATAACCTTAAGTGTAATGTAAATTGCAAAGAGTGCAACGGAAATCCACATTACAGCACTAACGTCTTTTGCTTTGCCTGTAACGATTTTGAGGATAACCCATGAAAGCATACCGAACATAATACCGTTAGCAATTGAATATGTAAGCGGCATCATAACGATTGCGAGGAATGCACCGATTGTATCTGCAACATCTCCGTCAAATTTAACTTTCTTAACAGAAGAAAGCATCAAGAGACCAACGTAAAGCATAGCCGGTGTTGTTGCAAATGAAGGAATTGCAGTAAATACAGGTGCCAAAATCAATGAAACAAAGAATAAGATTGCAGTTACAACAGAAGCAAGTCCTGTTCTGCCGCCTGCTGCAACACCTGCACTTGATTCAACATAACTTGTAACAGTTGATGTTCCGAGCATAGAACCTACAACTGTTCCGACAGCGTCTGCCATCAAAGCACCGCCCGCGTTCGGAAGTTTGCCTTCTTCGTCCAAAAGATCGCCTTTTTCAGCAACACCGATAAGTGTTCCTACTGTATCAAAAATGTCCGTATAAAGGAATGTAAATGTTACAAGAAGGAATGCCGGAAGATCTTTTGCGATAAACGCAAAATCAAAATCGCAGAAAAGCGGAAGCGAGAATGATGAAGCCGAGAAGTTCGGGATTACAGAGTATACACCTGCATCGGGATTGGGAACATACCAACCGCAAAGTTCTGCAAGGATACCTAAAATCCATGTTATAATAATACCGATAAGAATTGAACCGGGAACTTTATAGTGTTCCAAAATACCGATAACCAAAAGTCCTACAAGTGCCAAAACAACCGTAGCACTGCTGAGGTCTCCGAGTGCAATTGTTGTAGCGTCGCTTGCAACAACGATTTTTGCACCGAGAAGTGCAATGATTGTAATAAAGAGACCGATACCTGCCGTAATAGCAAATTTAAGGTTGTTCGGGATTTTATTTACCAAAGCTTCTCTGAATTTGAAAAGAGAAAGAATCATAAATATGATACCTTCAACAAATACAGCGGTAAGCGCTACTTTGTAAGAATATCCCATAGCACCGCAAACAGTGAATGCAAAGAACGCATTAAGACCCATACCCGAAGCAAGTGCTACAGGGTAGTTTGCGAAAAATGCCATACAAAGCGTTGCAATACCTGCGGAAATTGCAGTAGCAGAGAAAGCAGCAGCTTTG
>CABUQL010000201.1 GCA_902493665.1 uncultured Eubacteriales bacterium | reverse complement strand
TAAACGGCGTTAAAAAAGACGTTTTCAATTTCTGGAAGCTTTTCAGAAACGAGTGCCCTGATTTTCCCGTTCAGACGCGCGGAACAAATATGAGTATGGGAATTGATATGGCAACCGACGGTGTACCTCTTAAAGATATATACAACGCCGGATTAAACATCACACCGCCTCCCAATTCGCCCTGGGCGGCTTTGGACGGCGATTTCGGACTTGAACTTATGGGACATATGTCAAGAATTGCCGACCTTCCGGCCGATGAATATCTTTTCAGATATTATCTCCATGACCCGTGGTGGATAAATTCGCCGTGGTATGACAGATACAACAGTCAGCCGCACGATATTTATTTGCCGATGGCGCTTACAAGAATCGATGAAAACGGCAAAACAATGTCGCCGACGCAGTTTAACATTTTAAGCATTGACAATTCATTCGGCGATATGCCCGAAAGCTGCGTTTACGAACCGCTCGGACATATGTTGAGGGCGTTTAAAGATGTTCCCGATGAGCCGTCAACGCTTGTATGGGTATATCATTTTGATGAATATTCAAAGTGCGACAGTGAATTTGAAGCGAAAAAAATGTTTTTCGGCGATTGGTATATAAGAGGCGCAATAAATAACGGTTTTCCGCTTTCAAGCGTTGTTTCGGACGGTGATTTTGTAAAGCAGGATAAGAGCATTTACCGTTCAAGCATACTTGTAAGCGATATCCCGAGATGCGGCAGCGAATTTGAAAAAAGCATAATCGAATATGTCAAAAACGGCGGCAGAGTGATTTTTTACGGCAATCCGACGTATGCAAGCGAAGAATTTAAAAACATTATCGGCGTAAAAATTACAGATGACAGTGTAAGCGGAGTTTTGGATATCGAGGTTGAAGGGGAGAGCAAGGGAAAAATTAAGCATAATCCGCTCCTTAGCTGCGACGGAATAAACACCGAAGCTACAGATATAAAAAATGCGTTTGCATTTGCCGGCGCAAAAACAATCGCAACGCAAAACGGCAATGTAATATGGCTGAGGGGAACGTGCTCGTGCGATTACAAAATAGGGAAAAAGCTTTTAACACCGCACTCCGAATACGAATATTTTATCGGCGAAAGATTAACCGTTAAAGCGCTTGCAAGGTTTGGATATGAAATTGAATTTGAGAAGAAATACGATGAAAAACTTCCTGTAATAATGTTTTACAGACACAATAATGCATATATGTTTTCAACATATCTTGCGTCGCCGACTGTTAAAACAAGATTTAAATTCCCGTTCGGCGCACCTGTAATCGACGGATATTCTACGGTTTTGGAAGACGGATATGCAACTTATAACTTTCCGCCGGCAGAACACAGAGAATGCAGAGTGTTTGTTGAGCAGAAAGAGGGCGTAATACGATGCAGAAACTATCCGCCGACAAGCGTAAAATACAGAAGACGTGTTATGTTGACGGGGCTTGAAAATGCAACGGTAAGATTTTTGGCTGAAAGCTATTGCAAAGATAATGTCAATGCAATATTAAACTGTAAGGACGGACAGTTTATAAATACCGACAAATTTGAAGGCGGATATGTTACAATAGACGGAGTATTGTTTTATGAGGCAAGAAACGTTACGGGCGAAATGGTATTTTCGATGCCATATAAAGAACAAAGACCGAATTTTATGTAAGGTATGAAAAGATAAGTAAGTTTTTAAAAATAAGTAACTAAAAAACACGCATATCGCTTTTTAGGGTGGTATGCGTGTTTTTGTTTTAGTGTATATGTGCGCAGAAACGGCTCGGCGGTTGTCCGTATTTTTTATGAAAGGCGGTAGAAAAGTGCTCGGCGCTCACAAACCCGTTGCGTGCGGCAACTTCGCCGATCGGAAGCGTATCGTTTAACAGGCATTCGAGAGCCTTTTCCAAGCGCAGTTCCAAGAGATAAGCGTGCAGCGTTTGACCGGTGAATGTCTTGAATAAGCGTCCCAAATGATAAGGGTGATAGCCGAACGCTTTGGCAATACTTTCGTTTGTTAACGGCTCGGCATAGTGTTCATGCAGATAATCCACTACACGTCCGGCGGTTTTTCGGCTGCTTGTAACAACAGACTGCCGCTGCAAAATTGAAATGAGTATCTTTTTTAGGATAGCCGACGCACTGTCGCGCCAGTATAATTCCTTAAGCGAAAAACAATGCGCAAGCTCCTCTAAATCGTTTTGCAGATAATCTGCGTCGTTCATATACAGAAAGCGATTAAGCCTATCAATCCCCGTGTCGAGATGACTGGGAAGAACATTGCTTTCTGCAAAAGCGGAGGCATTACAGGGCGGCATAACGTTCTCATAGCGGGCATAGTGGGTATTGTAATCAAAATTGATTATAAAGAATAAGAGCTTGTCCTCTTTTTCGGGCAATGGCATGTAGGCGTGACCGGCAGGATATAACACAAGACTGCCCGGTTTTAAGGGATAGGAAGAATCCGGCGTTACAAAAGTGCCGCTGCCCGTAATGGTGTAAAAAAGACGGCAATCTTGAGCCTTTACCATATATCGGTTGGGCAGATAAGTTGTTTTGACGGCATAGCGCACAAAAGGGCAGATGTTTTCAAATTGCATAAGTCACCTCTTAAAATGTTTGTTTTTGAAAGATTTTTATTTCTTTTTCTTAGGATTATACTATGAATTTGTGTTATAATCAAGTAGAAATTTCCTGAAAGAGGTGTATTTATGCAGAATCCGCTTATCCCGATGGTTGCCATGACCGGCGCGCCGAGTAAAAAAGAAGTGTTTGATTTTGTAAAGAATATGAAAGAAAAATGCGGCTTTGAGCAGCTCATGCTGTATGCACGAAGCGGCTGCGAGGTCGTGTATCTTTCCGAAGCATGGTTTGAATTATGCTCCTATTATATTGAAAGTGCGGCGGCATTTGGTATGAAAATATGGCTGTACGATGAGTTCAACTGGCCGGCCGGTCAGGCAGGCGGGCGTGTTACGGCAAACAGTAAGTACCGATTAAAGAACCTGCTTGTCAAAACAGACGGCAAAACCGTGAATTTTGAAGTCGTTTTGACCGATTATCCCGATATTCTGAACGAGGACGCAATGAACCTTTTTGTTTCGCTGACGCACGAGGAGTATAAAAAGCGTTTCGGGAAATATTTTGGCAGCACAATAGTCGGCATGTATACCGATGAGCCGACTTTCGGCTATGGAACCGGAAAAGACTGTCTGCCGTACTATGAGGGCGCGGAAAACGATTACAGAAAAGCTTTTGGCACAGAACTATTTAAAGACATAAAACAGTGCGTCATAGACGAGAGCGCAAATTTGGATAAAAGTGTATATGCACGTTTATATCAGTTGTGTGCACAGAAA
>CABUQL010000200.1 GCA_902493665.1 uncultured Eubacteriales bacterium | reverse complement strand
ACCGCGGCAAAGCTTTTGGGAAAAGATGAGCTTGAGCTTACCTATCTTTCAGATGTTCAGGCGCTTTTTCAAAGGAAAATTCCCGATTCATGGGCCGGAAAGACTCTAAGCGAACTCGACATCAGAAGAAAGTATGACGCTAACGTTCTCGGCGTTCGCAGAAACGGAGAGTTTTTAGCCGCGACCGCATCCGATTTCGCGCTTGAAAATGGCGACGAGCTTTATGCGCTGGGTGATCTGAGAAAGGTCTTTGACATGGAGGAGTCATAAAAAATATACTTAAAACGGCAATTATTTATTGACAAATCGAAAAATTGCGGTATAATAGATAGTGCGTGCAGGCATAGTTCATTGGTAGAACATCAGCTTCCCAAGCTGAGGAGGCGGGTTCGATTCCCGTTGCCTGCTCCACATTCGGAACGGACTTTGATTCGTTCCGATTTTTCTTTAAACAAAAGCCCTGCGTACTTTCATACGCAGGGCTTTTTGTCAGAAGAGCGCTTTATCTTCCGCCGCTTCTTTATGTTCTTTAATATATTTTGTCCACTTAATATAGCCGTAGGTCGTATTTGTGAGGTATCCGACCTTTAAGACAAGCAGAACATACTGTCCCGACAAGATGTTTATTGCCGACTCCAGAATCGCACATATGTACCATGCGATCCACTGCTCGCGGTATCTTAAGAGTATGAATACGCCGTTAGCGATGCCGACAGCAGAAGCGCACGCGTCCAGATAGCATACGATGTTTTCCAAAAGCTCGTTTCCGCCGAAAAGATCTGTTCCGATCTCAAGAGTAGTAAGGAAATAGCCGACCCCGAGCGTCCATACAACGATACCGGCAATGATCAGCACTTCGGCAAGACCGCTTAATTTTCTTACCTTTGTAACCTCGTCATCAGCCTTATCAGGATGTTTATTCCAGTTAATGAAACTTATTATGTCAATCGGAATCCAGAAAAACAAAGTAGATGCCATTGTTGCAAATCTGTATTTGAGAACAACACAAATAAGTATTTCCACTACTTCAACAAATAATGAAACAATAAAATTCCACTTGCTCTGCTTTGATATTAAAAGCTCACAAAGTATGTTTAAAAATGTGTCCGCCAAATAAAGCGTCATTATAAGTTTTCCGTTTATTCCGTTAACGTCTTCTTCAGGGAAAATAAACGCAAAAACAAATGCAAGTATCAGGATTGAAAAGAACCATATTTTTTCATACAGACTGAAATAGTCCCATAATTCAACCGCACGTTGTCTAATTTTAGTCATAATTTTTAATTCTCCATATCATTTTAATGTGCAACAGAAATTATTATATTCCAAATTGAAAGATTTGTCAATAGAATCATTGCAAAACCGTCTGTAAGGCGTTGTTTTAATTGGAACCGACAATTCGAAAATTTAACAAGTCAGAGCCATACTGTGTTTCGGCTTTCCGTGACGCAATTTTAAAATAGGTAATCAAAAAACTTGCGGCAAACGTAATTATTTTGCCGCAAGCTCTTCAAAATATTTTTATGCTTTTGTTTTATTTTGTAAGTGTGTCCGGTCTTACAAGCGGAAGTGCGTCGTTTACGCTGTTCCAAATAAGAATCTTTGCATAAGCGGTGTTTGCCGGAACGGATTCAAATTCAACATTAAGTTTTGTTTCAGCTTTAGGTGCAAGTGTCTTCGAATCACCGATTTTAACCCCTGCAAGATTATCGTTTGCATCATAGAAAGCAATGATGATAACACCTGTTGCGTCTTCTTTTGAAGTGTTGTTTACAATTGTTTTCTCAACACTGATTTTTTTGCCTTCATCTATGCTTCCCGTCACCGTTGTATTTGTAACCGTATACGATGTGCCGACCGCAATTCTAAATGATTTGCTCTCCGTTCTTACACTTTCACCGTTTGAAAACTCAACAACCGCATATACACTATATACTCCGGCTTCCATATCGCAAAGCTTAACTTTGTAGTTGTAACCGTCTTTAAATATTCTTTCGCTTACCTCTTTGTTGTTGCAATAGTATTTAACACTTTCAACATCAACATTAAATGAGTTTTTAACTGTTGTTGAAAGAAGAACCGTATCGCCCTCTTTAAATGCGCCTGATGAAACAGGTTCATTGATTTTTGCAGTTGCAACTTCTTCAATCGGGGTTTGTGCAACCGGTTTTAAAACCACAAGCGAAGGTGCACTCGACGAGTTATTTAAAATTGAAATTTTATCGGCATTGTTTCCGCTTATTTTTTCAACCTTCAAATCATCGATGTAAAGATCTTTGGAAAATACGCCCGAACCCGACATACAAATTCCAAGTGTGTTTGCTTTTGCGTTTATAACGTCGTTTGTAACCGTAAAATCAAAGCTTACATTATTCCATGTGTCGCAGGTAATCTCAGGAATAATATAATTTCCTGCCGGGAAAGTTCCTGCCGTTCCATAGAAGTTTGAATAAACGCCGATTCTCGGTTTTACTTTTGTAATTACACTGCCGTCGCTTGCGGCTTTTGAAGGATTAAGTTTCATTGAAACTCTGTATACTGCACCTTTATCGTCAGCAGTAAAGAGTGTGTTTTTAAACAAATTCATAAACTTAACTCTTGCATAGCTATAGTTAAAGTTTGCTATTTTAAGCGAGTTTTTACCGCTTGATGCTTTTTCGCTTGAAATTGCAACGGTTCCGCCAAAGGCACCTGTCTTTCTGTAATCTGTATTTTCAACAAATGTTTCACCCGCATCAAAGCTAAAGTCTGTCACAGCGTCAGACGGTGTATAATCGCTTGTTATGATAAATGCAACATCATTTCCCTGTGTGCTTTTAACGTAATCAAAAACATTTACTTCATAAGAAGTATCGGGCAAAACGTCAAGCTCAGCTATCGGAGTATTGCCGTATACATCGCTTGCGGCAATGCCGTTTGACGATGCATCATTTCCGGCAGCGTTTTTCCAGTTCAATCCCTCTGTTATAAGCGACGGGTCTTTAATGCCCCATACAGATATTTTCTGTGCGTCGCCGCTTCCTGTTTTAAATTTTAAAACTGTGCTTGTCGCTTCTTCCGTATCGCCTTTTGCAAATTTTAAAATTGTTTTTCTTGATCCTAAAAGATTTACATCTTTGCCGTTTGTTCCGA
Organism: uncultured Eubacteriales bacterium; assembly: GCA_902493665.1. GTDB lineage: Bacteria > Bacillota > Clostridia > UMGS1810 > UMGS1810 > SIG430. The sequence goes on along the minus strand of CABUQL010000200.1, from coordinate 222 downwards.
CTGCTAAAATTTCATCATTTCCGTAGTTTGCAAATAAGTTGTTGTTTATGTAGGTATCTTTTTCGGCTGCTACGCTTTGGGTTGAACTATCCGATTTTGTAACCGAAAGCTTAGGTCCGTTTGACGTTTTGTTTGCAAGCTCTTTAACCGCGAAATCGTCAAGATAGATTTCAAGCATTGCATCTGCCGGCGTTCCGTTTCCTTTTACTGCAAACATACATG
>CABUQL010000199.1 GCA_902493665.1 uncultured Eubacteriales bacterium | reverse complement strand
TACGCTTGTTGCAACGTATTTTGCCGCACTCGGAAAACCGGGACAGTGATCCGTTCCCCAAAGGTCGTTGTCGATTGTCTTGGGGACGCCCATTACAACAAGGTTCTTGCCGTGGGAAACAGAATAAGAATTAAGCTTCATTACCGTATCCATTGAATCGTTTCCGCCGATGTAGAAAAAGTATTTTATATTGTTTTTTTCAAAAATATTAAATATTTTTTCATATGTATCGTCATTTTCGCCGTTGTCGGCGGGAAGTTTGTGACGGCACGAACCCAAGTATGATGACGGAGTAAGTTTTAAAAGATTGATATTATCTTTGTTTGAAAAAGTATTTTCAAGGTCAATTATATTTTCGCTTAAAATTCCTTCAATTCCGTTAACCGCACCGAACACTTTGCCTATTTTATCCGATCTTATAAGCGTGTCGATAACACCTGCAAGGCTTGAGTTAATTGCAGCGGTCGGTCCGCCCGACTGTCCGACGATTGCATTGTAAACCATTAATTTTCCCCCTGTTTTTTAAAAGACAAGCGGAAATTTTTGTAATGAATTTCCGTTTGCGTAAATTTGTTATGTTTTGTCCGTATATAATTATACAGTCAGTGCCGAAAAATGTCAATGTTTGTAATATGCCAAATAAGATTTTTTTGCATGGGGTTTTCAGCTCGTGTAATCTTCAATAAGATGCAAAACGTCCTCGTGTGTTTTAAGGGTTACGCCGTCTTTAAAGTTTTCTTTATCCCTTTTGCGCATTGTAAGCGTTGATATCCCAATGCTTCCCTTAAATTCTTTTTTCCCGCTTTCGTAAATTACGTAAAGCACAACGTCGTTTCCGCGCGATATTGCAAAATAATGGTCGATTTTTTCGGATGAAATGTTTTGAGGGACGTATTCTGTTTTGCTGCCTGTATTTAAGCCGTATATTTTTTCGGCGGAATACGATATATCGTTTCTTTGCACGATGTTTTCTTTTTTATAGTTTTCCGCTTTTTTTAAGGCAAACGTCAAAATGACGGAATACACTGCCAAAAATGCACAAAGAAAGGATATACATATTGAAAAAAAAAGTTTTTTGTTCATTTGTTTCGTCTCCGTTTTGTTTTAAGGCGTCGGAGGCATATTTGGCTCGGCTCTCCGGTGCCTTAGTAAAGAAATTATCGGGCATTACTGAATTTATTTTACAAATATTATTTGAATTTTAGCAAAAAATATACTTTAAAAAATCTTTTGTAATGTTGAAAAAAAATAATAAATATGGTAAAATTATTTTATATGTCTTTTTAAGGAGGGCTTGTGATGAAAAAAAGCAGTAAAAAAGCTTTAATAATTTCACTTTTCGCAATAGTATTTATAATAATTTTGGCAGCCGTTTTGGGGCTTTACACAAAAATAATTTCCGTAAAGGAGCTTGGCGGCGCATTTTTAAATGTGTTTAAAGTTAATTTTACGGTGAAATTGCTTTCGAGGACAATAAGCTTTCTTATTGTTTTTGCAATGTTTTTTATTTCTACAATTGTGGTTGCATCTCTTACAAAGGACAAAACGGGACCGCTTGTAAACCTTCTTAAAAAAATGAGCTTTAAAATTATTATAAGCCTTGTAGTATCGGTATTTGCAAGCGCTTATATTTCAGAAACCATATACGATACATTTTTGCTTTTTACAAACAGTACGCAGTTCGGAATGGTTGACCCTCTTTTCGGCGAAGACATAGGATATTACATTTTCATAAGACCGTTTCTTGCGGCGCTTATAAACAGTCTTATATCTGTTTGGCTTGTTGTTATCGGTTACTGCATGCTTATGTATATTGTTGTTTTTGCGGTAAATGAGTATTACGATTTGCGAAACCTTATTGAAGACAGACCTGCAATTGTTCACAATCTTGTAAACGTGGTTATATTTTTCATCTTAAAAGCGCTTACATACAAATTCACATCGCAGGAGATACTTTATTCCGACATCGGCGGTGCAAACGGTGCGGGATACACCGATATTTACGTCTGGTATAATTTTTACAAGGTTGCGCCGTATTTTCTTATGGCTCTTGTGGCGCTTTCTTTGGTGTTTTTCTTCAGATCGCAGTACAAAAGACTTTTTATGACGGTGCTTGTTTATCCTGTCGCAATTGTTGCCGTTTCCGTTACGGCGTTTGCCGTGCAGGCATTTGTTGTAAATCCGAATGAATCGGTTAAGGAAAGACCGTATCTTGAATACAATTTAAGTTTTACGAAAAAAGCGTTTAAGCTTGACAATGTTATTGAAAAACCGTTTGCGGTTGACAATAATCTTACCGAAGAAGACATTACGGAAAACGAAAGTGTTTTGGACAGTATACGTATAACGGATTTTGCGTCAACGGTTACGGCTTACAATTCAATTCAGGGAATAAGAGATTTTTATAAATTTAACGATGTTGATGTGTCAAAATACAATATAAACGGCACTCCGACGCTTGTTATGCTGTCTCCCCGTGAAATAAGCGGCGAGCGTCTTGACAAAAACACTTCAAATTACACAAACAGAACTTTTCGTTACACTCACGGTTTCGGTGCCGTAATGAGTCCGCAAAATAAGGTTACCGCAGAAGGTCAGCCCGAATTTTTGATTAAAGACATTCCGCCGGAATCGGAAAAAGGTGTTGTAAAGATTAAGCAGCCCAGGGTTTACTACGGCGAAACAATGACAGATTATGCAATTGTTAATTCGGCGATTAAAGAAATAGATTATCTTGAAGGAAACACCGACAAAGAGTTTTCGTATGACGGCAAGGGCGGAATAAAGCTCAGCTTTTTAAACAGGCTTATTTATTCTTTTAAAAACCTTGATTTTCATATGCTTATTTCAAATTATATCACGCCCGAAAGCAAGATTTTGGTTAACAGAAACGTCAAAAAAAGGGTTGAGGAGGCTCTTCCGTTTTTGAAATTTGACAATCCTAATTTTGTGATTGACGACAACGGATATTTAAAATGGATAATAGACGGCTACACAACTTCAAAGTATTATCCGTATTCGCAGACTTACGACGGAATAAATTACATCAGAAATTCGGTAAAGGTTATTGTAGATGCATATGACGGAACGGTTGAGGCGTACATCACCGACAAAACAGACCCGATTATACAAAGCTACGCAAAGGCATATCCGGGTGTTTTTAAAACGGATGCGCTCCCCGATTCGATTTCGGATCACATTGTTTATCCCGAATATCTCTTTAAACTTCAGGCAACCGTTTACGGAAAATATCATGTAAGCAATGCAACTTCGTTTTACAACAATTCCGATTCATGGGTATTTTCCAAAGAAAAATATGGCAGTGAGATTAGGGATATCAAGCCGTATTACAATCTTTT
>CABUQL010000198.1 GCA_902493665.1 uncultured Eubacteriales bacterium | reverse complement strand
CATTTACATTTGATGAAGAGCAGGGTATACTTGAAATACATTTGACTGCCGAAGCGGTGACAAGCGCATATGACATATTTACATATGACGTTTTGTATGATGCGTACAGTCCTGATTATGAAGTTAAGCTGACGAAAAGTACGCTTAATTACTTTGAACTTATAAAAAGATGTGAAGACAGAATTTGCGTCAAAGATTATTTTGATATTTCACCGCACGGAGGAAATAAAATATGCGGAGTATATCCCAATGTCAGGGTAAACTCGGCAAAATCCGTAAACGGGCAGGCACAGATTGATGGAATTGTTGCAACAACTCTTCTTTATATTTCTCAGGATGAAAATGAAATTTTTGCAATGTCAAAAAACATTCCTTTTTCATATTCGTTTGATACGGGAAGCTGTGAAAATTTCAGTGTTGTAAAATACAATGTAAGCGTTGACGATATATCTTGTACACCGAATGTAAGCGGCGAAGCAGAGGTTAAACTCACGCTTTTAATGGATTCAAGTGTCATTATTGAAAGAAATACCGATATAATAACTTCAATTGAATTTAATAAAGAAAACTGCATTGATAAATCAGATATTTCAAGCATCACAATATATTTTGTTCAGCCCGGCGATACGCTTTGGAACATTGCAAAGAAATACCACACAACAACAAATGAAATTGCAGCTGTGAATAATATTGACGAGAACGCCGATTTAATGATAGGGCAGAGGCTTCTTATTCCGAAAAGATAAGTCTTAAGATTGTTGACAAACATATTTCAGAATAGTATAATAATTAAAAGTAATAAATTACTATTTTGGAGGACATTATGATTACTTTAAAAAACGATTGTCTTAAAGTTGACATTTTAGAAAAAGGCGCTGAAATAAGAAGTGTTCTCGGAGCAAACGGAACTCAGTTTATGTGGGATGCAAATCCCGATGTATGGGCGCAAAGCGCTCCTGTTATGTTTCCGGTGTGCGGCGGTTTGCGTGACGATAAATACATTTTAAACGGCAAAGAGTATACGCTCGGAAAGCATGGTTTTGCAAAATTGTGTGATTTTGAAGTAATAGGACACACAGATGAAAAAGCCGTATTCTGCTTGAGATCAAATGAAGAAAGCAAAAAATGTTTTCCGTTTGACTATGATTTTACAATAACGTATACACTTGTTAAAAACTCAATTTATGTATCTTATGAAGTTTTAAATAGAGGCAACGACACAATGTATTTTTCATTCGGCGGCCACGAAGCATATGCATGCCCGGAAGGAATTGAAGAATACAGTGTTGTGTTCGCTAAAAATGTCACACTCAAAAGTCTTGTTTTAAACGGCAATCTTTTGGAATATAAAACAAATACAGTTTTGGAAAATTCAAATAAGCTTGACTTGAAAGAAGACTTTTTTGCGATTGATGCGCTTGTTTTTGACAAAGTTGATTTTAACAAAGCGACACTTGTGCACAGAAACTCATCAAAAAAGATTACTGTTAATTTTGAGGGTTTCAAAACTTTTATGCTTTGGACCAGACCGAACGGCGCCGGCAAATACATATGTCTTGAACCTTGGTGCAATGCTCCCGATTTTGTTGATTCGGATTATGATTTTACAAAAAAAGACGGTGTAATGGCGCTTAATGCATATGGTTCGTTGTCAAAAACACATAAAATTACTTTCGAAGAATAATTTTATTTAATTTCATCATAATAGTATTGATCGGAAATCGGCAGTGCTTTCATTTTGCTTTAAAAAGGCGTTTGAAAATACTGCCGTTGTTTTATATAATAATGAGTTGACATTTTTAAAGCTTTGATATAAAATATAGTATAAGATAAGGAGTGTGTATTTTGGATATTTTTTTTGACGCATTAATCGACAGTTTAAAAATACTGCCTTTCATTTTTGTAATATACTTGCTTATTGAATATGCTGAGCATAAAAACAATTCGGATTTAAGCCATATTCTTATGAAAACAAGAAAACTCGGACCTGTTTACGGAAGCTTTTTCGGTTGTATTCCGCAATGCGGATTTTCCGTAATTGCAGCTGATTTATTTTCGAAAAGCGCGATGACGCTCGGAACTCTTATGGCTGTATTTATTTCAACTTCCGACGAAGCTATACCGATTATACTTTCAAATCCTAAGAACTTTTCTCTTGTTTTTAAAGTAATCGGAATGAAGTTTCTAATCGGCGTAATCGCAGGATTTATAGTAGATATTATATACAAGAAAAATAAAAGCGGCGGATGCTCAATTAAAGAAAAGCATACTCATTTTCACGGAAACTGCGAAAGCTGCGACCACGGAATTTTCAAATCGGCAGTTATCCATAGCGTGAAAATATTCTTGTTTATATTTCTTGTTTCGTTTTTGCTTTTTTTATTTTTGTTTTTTCGTATTTGCTTGGATTTATCGTTGATAAAATAGGGGAGGAAGCTTTTTCAAATCTTCTTATGAAAGATTCGTTTTATCAGCCCGTTATTGCATCGCTTATAGGATTAATCCCAAACTGCGCATCTTCTGTTCTTCTTACACAAACTTATTTAAACGGTGCGTTAAGTTTCGGTTCACTTATTGCGGGACTTTGCTCCGGTGCAGGAGTCGGTCTTGTTGTGCTTTTTAGAAACAACAAAAATGCGAAAGAGAACATTGCAATTACTTCTTTGCTTTTTCTCACAGGCGTAATATCAGGTATTATAATTCAGTTATTTTAGAAAATGATTTTTAAGGAGGTTATTATAATGGATTTTGAAAAAATTGTTAAAAAAGTAAAAAAGAATGTAAAAAAGGCAGTAAAAACCACAGTAAAGACTTCTAATGACTTTATCGACTACAGCAAATGCAAAGTTAAAATATCGTCGCTTAAAGATAATGTTGAAGAAAACTTTATAAAAATCGGCGAAATGATTTATAACAAAAACGTAAATGATATTGATTTTGATGACAGTAAAATGGAAAAATTGTTGAATGAGATTTCGGAATGGAATGCCGAAATTGATAAACTAAATGATGTGATTAATAAAAAGAACGACGGCAATTTTAAAGAGTCACAAAATGACTCTGATGAAGCGGATGAAAACGATTTCGAACTTTAAAAAACTAAACACAATTATGTAAAAAATAAGTGTGCATTTTTGCACACTTATTTTTATGATTGGTTTTAAAAATTTGCATAAAAAACGGCGATGCTTATCTAGCATCGCCGTTTATGTCTTAATTAATGTCTGCCTTCAACGGGAATTTTATCTTTGAAAAGAATAGTAATTGTCCACAATCCCGCAATTCCTACTATTGTGTAAATAATTCTCGGAATAAGAGCAAGCTGACCGCCGAAAAGGGTTCCGATAAGGTCAATTCCGAAAATTCCTATGGATGCC
>CABUQL010000197.1 GCA_902493665.1 uncultured Eubacteriales bacterium | reverse complement strand
AACATTTTCTTTAAAATCGACGGAAAAATCGTTACACCGATGCTCAACGGAAGTATACTCCCCGGTATAACAAGAAATTCGGTTATTGCACTTTGCAAAGACTGGGGCTATGAAGTCGAAGAAAGAAAAGTATCTGTTGACGAGCTTATCGAAGCTCAGAAAAGCGGAAAGCTTGAAGAATGCTTCGGCACAGGTACGGCTGCGGTTATTTCGCCGGTAGGAAAACTCAGATACAAAGATGATGTTATGCTTATCAACAATAACGAAATCGGCGAAGTTGCTTCTAAACTTTACGATGAAATAACAGGTATCCAGAACGGAACAAAAGAAGACAAGTTCGGCTGGATTACGTTTGTTGACTAATAAATAATATACTGTATGCCGCCGCGTATTTTCACGGCGGCATAATAAAAATTATCGGCAGAGGATGGTGCATATGAAATACATAGTAGTGCTCGGCGACGGAATGGCAGATTATCCCGTAAAAGAGCTAGGCGGAAAAACACCGCTTGAGGCTGCAAAAAAACCAAATATTGATTCCCTTTGTAAAAAAGGAACACTAGGAACAGTTTCAAACGTCCCCGAAAATTTAAAGCCGGGGAGCGACGTTGCAAATCTTTCGGCAATGGGATATGATCCGCAAAAATATTATTCCGGACGCTCTCCGCTTGAAGCGGTAAGCATCGGTATAGACCTTAAAGAAACGGACGTTGTGTTTAGATGCAATGTTGTTACCCTTACGGAAGATGAGGACGAATACACCGAAAAAACCATTATTGACCATAGTGCCGATGAAATTACGACAGAAGAGGCGGCTGAGCTTATTAATGCAATTCAAAAAGAATTCGGAAACGACCATCTTACTTTTTATCCCGGAATCAGCTACCGTCATGCGCTTGTTTGGGATAACGGCTCGTTAAATGTCGACCTTACGCCGCCGCACGATATTCTGGAAAGAAAAATCGGGGAGTATATGCCAAATGGCGACGGCAGCAATGAGCTTTTTGAAATTATGAAAAAAAGCTACGACGTCTTAAAAAACCACCCTGTAAACATCAAGCGAAAAGAAAGAGGTCTTAACCCTGCAAACTCCATATGGATTTGGGGAGAAGGAAAGAAACCCAGACTTGACAATTTTGAAGAAAAATTCGGAAAAAAGGGCAGTGTTATATCGGCTGTTGACCTTATAAAGGGAATTGCAATCTGCGCAGGTCTTGAAAGCATTGACGTTGAAGGTGCAACAGGTAATATCCACACAAATTTCAAAGGCAAAGCAGAAGCTGCGCTTAAAACTTTAAAAAACGGCAAAGACTTTGTTTATATTCACATGGAAGCGCCCGACGAATGCGGACACAGGCATGAAATCGAAAACAAAGTTAAGTCGATTGAGCTTATCGACAAAGAAGTTGTCGGATACATTGTTTCCGAAATGAAAAAGGCGGGCGAAGATTTTAAAATGCTCATTTTGCCCGATCATCCGACGCCTCTTGATTTAAGAACGCACACAAGAGATGCAGTGCCGTTTTTAATTTATGACAGTACAAATGAGAAAAACAACAAAATTGACTCGTATACAGAAAAAAATGCTGAATCTGCGAATTTTTACATTAAAGAAGGATATACTTTATTGGAAACCTTTTTTAAGTAAGTATTAATTCGGAGTGATGTGTATGCAGCTTGGCAAAATAAGAAAAATATCCTGTGATATAGTCTTGTTCGGTGCATGCTTGCTTTTGCTTTTATATATTGCGCCAAAAGCCATTGTAATACTTTTGCCGTTTGCTGTTGCATATCTTATTTCAAAATGTGTTTCGCCTCTTGCCGAAATACTTATGAGAAAATTTAAAATACCAAAAAGAATCGGAACGGCGATATTGATTACTGCAATTATTGCCGTTCTGTTTTTAATTTTTATTAATCTTTTTTACCAGACCGTCATATTTTTTCAATATATTTCGCAAAATCTTCCTCAAATCATTAATACGCTTGATAAAGTCCCAATAGTAAAATCAATACTTAAATATTACGATGCGCTTCCCGTTTCAAAACAAATTTTTATCGACAAGCTTTTTTTATCTTTCAAGACAAATGCAGGGGATATTGTTAAGCTTTCAACAAAATATGCTTTTTCGGAGGCAAGGGATTTTCTTGCGTTTTTGCCGTCCGCCGCAATATTTTGCGTTGTTTTGTTTTTGTCGGCATATTTTATAAGTAATGACAATGCACAGATTAAATGCACGCTGAAAAAAATTCTCCCCCAAAAAATGGTTTTTACGCTTTCGGGTGCGGAAAAAAATATGATTTTTGCGCTCGGCGGATATGCAAGGGCACAGCTTGTTTTAATGAGCATAACTTTTACAATTTTGTTTGTCGGATTTTCGTTTATGAACATAAAATGCGGTGCGCTTTTGGCAATTGCAATAGCGCTTATAGACAGTCTGCCGGTATTCGGAACGGGCGTTGTGCTTTTGCCGTGGAGCTTTTTTTCAGTAATTATGGGAGATTACAAAAGGTCGATATATATAATAATCATTTATCTTGCCGCCATGCTTACAAGGCAAATAACCGAGCCTAAGATTATAAGTTCAAAAATCGGATTGCATCCTCTTTTAACACTGTTTTCAATGTATATGTTTTTAAAGATTTACGGCATCGGCGGTATGATTTTAGGTCCCGTATTTACACTTGTGTTTCTTTCATGCTGGGGTTTTGCAAAGTAAAATTAATCATCAGAATTTTCGGAAATTAAATTTTTTATCGCATTTTTTCGCATATTGCGCCAAAAAAACAAAAAGAAAATGAAATGTTTTGAGACCTTTTGTCGCCAAATGAAAAATGCGCTTATTTATTGCGATATTTTTAGCTATACACACAGTTTAAAATGATGTATAATTTAATTATCAAATAAAAGGAGTGCATTTCATATGGAAAAAACGCTGTTTAAAACAAAAACGGTTTTACTTGATGACGAAACATATTTAAATTCCAATTTTGTTTTGGATTATTATATTCTTTCAACCGATTTGCATTATGCAATAGGTCGGTTTAAAAAAATTTACGGAATAGAAGTTGTTAAAAGTTACATTGACAGTACAAATAACGTAATTACGCAAAGTTCCGATGTAAAATGCGTCACATTTGACAAAGACGAGATTAAAAATTTTGCCGAAATTTTGGTAAACGGAACCGTGACGCCGATATCGCTTAAAGAAATCGTCACGGATTATATAAAAGAGAGAGATGAAGCGGACAAGGAGAAAAACAATTGCAGTAAAATTGAAAAGGGTGCATAAAGGACGTCATTCAAAACGAATGACGTCTTTTAAATTATGCATTTTGTTTTAAAAAATAGTATTGTAAAAAATATTAAAATGTGTTATAATCTAATGTAACATTATTTAAACTGCTTGTTTTTTA
>CABUQL010000196.1 GCA_902493665.1 uncultured Eubacteriales bacterium | reverse complement strand
TATCAAAACTTAAAAGCATTCTTCTGTCAACGCTGACAGATTCAGAAGCTTTAAACGAAAGCATTGCATCGCTTCCGAAGTTTTTATCCTGATACTGCGCACCGTTCTGAACATACGTATCGCCCAAAACAGGCACCGTTTCATGAGTTTCGTCCGCCGCACACACTGCCGGTGCTGTTGATATAAACAATGATACCATCAAAGACAACACAAGCATAATACTGACTGTTTTTTTCATTTTTTAAATCTCCTTACGTTTTTTATTTATCGCCAATCTCAAATGCTTTTACGGTATATCCGTAATTTCTGAAATTATCTATAACGGACGGCAAAATTTCCGTATTTGTTTTTGAAACCGCATGAAGAAGATAAATTCCTCCGCCGTGAACCGAATTTGTAATTTTCTTAAGAGCCGCTCCTTTTTCGGGCTGATTGTCAACCTCCCAGTCCTTATATGCAAAGCTCCATAAAAAAGTTTTGTAGCCCGTCTTTTGGGCGATTGCTAACGTCTTTTCGCTGTATTCGCCCATCGGAGGACGGAAAAGGAACATTTCATAATTGAATTTTTCACGCACGTATTTATGTAAATCCACAATTTCACTGATGCATTTTTCAACCGAAAGAGTCGGCATTGACAAATGATTTACACTGTGATTTCCCAAAACATGCCCTTCGTCAATCATTCTTCTTACAAGTGCGGGATTTTTCTTTACATAATCCATTGTTACAAAGAAAACCGCCGTACAGTTTTTATCTTTTAATATATCAAGAATTTTTTCGGTATATCCGTTTTCGTAGCCTTCATCAAATGTAAGATAAATTTTGTCGCTTTTTTCGGCTATAAAATATGCGTCGTATTTTGAATATGTATTTTGTAGTTTTACGGCTCCCGTCGGTCTGTTGTCACCGTCAACGTTTGTGCCGGGACCGTAGCCGTTTTTCCCGGACGGAAGATTTAAAACAGATGAAACATCTATTTTGCCGTCAACTATACTGTTATAGTATTTGCTTTTTTCCCTGCTTTCAAACACAACTTTGTCGGCAACCACATTGTCGAGTATAACATTTTCGTTTTTACCGCACACATATATGATTCCGTTTACATCGACATTTGAAATTTTAATTCCGTCTGCGCTTTCGCTGACTATTATATTTCCTTTTACGGTCATATTTGAAATATCGGTAAGACTGCTCTGCAAAACTATATTTTTACTTGTGTCGATACTGTAATGACCGTTTGTAAGATACATTGAATCAATAAGGCGGTCGAATATGTAAATAAGCTCGGCACGCGTTATGTTGTTTCCGAAATTATTGTCGTCAAAACTGCAGGGCAGGCAATTTTTATCCTCAAGCGCCGAAACGTACCCTTTTGCCCAGCTGCTTATATGGTCGGGTTTATACTTTGCAAAAATTGTCTGCTTATCGATTTTTAAAATCTTACAGACCAAAACTATTGCTTCTTCTCTTGTTATAAAATCATACGGTCTGAAAAAATTTGTGTCGCCCTGCATAACAGGCGAAACTCTTTTTACATCTTCGTAAAACCACATATCGGAAGATACGTCTTCGTAATTTGCATCGGAAACCGTTTTATATTTTAAGAGTCTGTTTACAACTGCCGAAACTTCACATCTTAAAATCGGCTCGTCGGGACGGAATTTTCCGTCGCTTCCGTTTATTATTTTAACATCGGACCATCTTTGAATTTCATCTTTTGCCCAATGATTTTCTGTGTCGTCATATGCTGCAAAGCACATCAAAACCTGCGATGATGCAAGAACTATTGATAACAAGATGCTCAAAAGAGCTTTTTTCATACACAAAACTCCTTTTTCATATTATTTGATAATATCATATACAATAATTTTACCATAGACGGATATGTTTTTTCAACATTTTTTTACTTTTATTTGTATTTTTATTTAAAATATGTTATACTTCATTATGTGAAAATTATGTAAAAATTTTATGTGAGGTGTAATATGAAAAAAGTCAGAGCAATAATGTCTGCCGTTATGGTGATTATAATTATTGTATGCGCACTTATGCTCGCCGAAAAAATCAACTTTTCAAAAGATGATTCTCCCGTTACGGTAACCATAAGCGAAGGCGCATCAACAAATGATATATACAAGATTTTAAAAGATGAAAAGCTTGTTAAAACAAAAATCGGTTTCTTTGCGTGTCTTAAAACGTCAAAGTACAACGGAAAGCTTAGATACGGAACGTTTAATCTTAAAAGAAATATGTCAATTAATGACATTTTCAAAACACTGACAACAGGCGGTGCGTCGGTTGAAACGTTTACTCTTACCGTTCCCGAAGGTTTTTCGGCGGAAAAAATTGCACAGCGTCTTTCCGAAATGAATATCTGCACATCAAAAGAGTTTTTGGACGCTTTAAATGACGATTACGATTACTCTTTTATAAAGGATATTCCGAAAAAGAATTATAAATACAAACTTCAGGGATTTTTATATCCGAGCACATACGAATTTTACACAACCGCAACCGCACACGAAATTATAGATACACTTCTTGCGGAATTTGAAAAAAACTACAGCAGTATTAAAAACAATTCGGGAATGTCTATGTTTGACACAATTACGCTTGCGTCGCTCGTTGAAAGAGAAGCAAAACTTGCCGAGGAAAGACCGAAAATTGCAGGCGTTATTAAAAACAGGCTTAAAATAAATATGCTTCTGCAAATCGACGCAACTGTTGTTTATGCCGTTTCCGACGGACTTTACGATACAGACAGGGTTTTATACAAAGACCTTGAAACAGATTCGCCTTATAACACATACAAATATACAGGTCTTCCGGCAGGTCCTATATGCAGCCCCGGAATTAAAAGCATTGAGGCGGCAATAAACAGCGAAAACCACAATTATCTTTATTACCACACAGACGAAACAAAGAAAGACGGAAGTCATATTTTTACAGAAAACTACAGCGACCACACAAATACTCAATAACATATTTTGAAAGGATTGATTTAATTTGAACAAAGTGTATATTCCAAACGGTTACAAACCGCTTTTAGATACTTACGATACGCAAAGGGCAATAGAATATGTTAAAACCGCATTTCAGTCCGAGTTTTCCTCGGCGCTTAATTTAAAGCGTGTTTCAGCGCCTCTTTTTGTAACGGAGGAATCGGGATTAAACGACAACTTAAACGGATACGAACGTCCCGTTTCGTTGATATTCCGGCAGTTTCGTCGTCTGCGCAGATTGTTCATTCGCTTGCAAAGTGGAAAAGACTTGCCTTAAAGCGCTATGATTTTGCGGTCGGAAAGGGTCTTTACACCGATATGAACGCAATAAGGCGCGACGAAGAGCTTGACAATTTACATTCGATTTACGTTGACCAGTGGGACTGGGAAAAGATAATTACAAAAGAATCGAGAA
>CABUQL010000195.1 GCA_902493665.1 uncultured Eubacteriales bacterium | reverse complement strand
TGAAAAGCTTGAAAAACTCGGCGCAATAGTTGTAGGAAAGCTTAATATGGACGAATTTGCAATGGGTTCGACAACAGAAACATCATATTACGGACCGACAAAAAATCCGTGGGATTTAAACAAAGTTCCCGGCGGTTCATCGGGCGGCGCGGCAGCGGCAGTAAGCGCAAACGAAGCAATTTATGCTCTCGGTTCGGACACCGGCGGAAGCATCAGACAGCCTTCGTCATATTGCGGAGTAACAGGCTTTAAACCGACATACGGAACAGTTTCGCGTTACGGCCTTGTTGCATATGCATCATCACTCGACCAGATAGGACCTATCGCAAAAGATGTTAAAGACTGCGCCGCAATTATGGACGCTATACAGGGCAAAGACAAATATGACGGCACAAGCCTTGACATTGATTACAAATCATATCTTGAATCTATAGATGCAGACAAAGTAAAAGGAATGAAAATCGGACTTCCGAAAGAATGTTTTGAAACAGAAGGTCTTGACGATGAAGTTAAAAAAGCAGTTAAAGGCGTTGCGGATAAGCTTTCCGAAATGGGCGCCCAGGTTTGCGAAATAAGTCTTCCTTTTATAAATTACGTTATCCCCGCTTACTACATCATCGCAGCTGCCGAAGCAAGCTCAAACTTATCAAGATTTGACGGCGTAAAATACGGTTTCAGAGCTGAGAATTACGATGGCCTTACAGACCTTTACAATGCAACGAGAAGCGAAGGTTTCGGCGACGAAGTCAAAAAACGTATTTTGCTCGGAACATTCGTGCTTTCATCGGGATATTACGACGCATATTACAAAAAAGCGCTTCAGGTTAAGGCGATTATTAAAAAACATTTTGACGATGTATTTGAAAAATACGATCTTATAATCTGCCCCACCGCTCCTACAACGGCTCCGAAAATCGGCGACAGCTTAAGCGATCCGCTTAAAATGTATTTGTCGGATATCTTCACAGTATCGGTTAACATTGCAGGTCTTCCCGGACTTAGCGTTCCGTGCGGTTTTGATAAAAACAAAATGCCTGTCGGCGCACAGATTATAGGTCAGGTTTTAAGCGAAGACAAAGTGCTCAGCGCAGGATATGCTTTCCAGCAGAGCACAGATTATCACAAATCACATCCGGAGGTGAAATAGTATGAATTGGGAAATGATAATGGGTCTTGAAGTTCACGTTGAACTTTCAACCAAAACAAAAATATTCTGCTCCTGCACAACACAGTTCGGCGGAGCGCCTAACACACACTGCTGCCCGATATGTACGGGTATGCCGGGAACTCTTCCCGTTTTAAACAAAAGCGTACTTGAATATGCCTTAAAGGCTGGTCTTGCACTTAACTGCGACATCACTCAGTACACAAAGTTTGACAGAAAGAATTATTTTTATCCCGACCTTCCCAAAGCATATCAGATTTCACAGCTTTATCTGCCGTTTGCACAAAACGGACATATTGATATCACAACAAAATCGGGAGTTAAAAAGACAATCGGCATACATGAAATACACATGGAGGAAGACGCCGGAAAGCTTATTCACTCACCTTTCGGCGACGAATCATACCCCGACTACAACAGATGCGGCGTACCGCTTATTGAAATAGTTTCCGAGCCGGACTTCAGAAGCGCGGAGGAAGCTGTTGCTTATCTTGAAAAATTAAAACTCACATTTGAATATTTGGGAATTTCCGACTGTAAGCTTCAGGAAGGCTCAATGCGTGCAGACGTTAACCTTTCGGTAAGACCTTACGGCAGCGACAAATTCGGCACAAGAACGGAAATGAAAAACTTAAACTCATTTAAAGGTATAGAACGTGCCATAGAATACGAATACAAACGCCAGGTTGAAGTTTTGGAAAACGGCGGCAAAATTACACAGGAAACGAGAAGATGGGACGACAACAAGGGCAAAAGCTACGCTATGCGTTCAAAAGAAAACGCACAGGATTACAGATACTTCCCCGAACCGCCGATAAGCATTTCGGACGAAGAAATAGAAAAGCTTAAAAAGAATCAGCCCGAACTTGCAGACGCAAAGAAAGCAAGATATATGGAAAACTATGCTCTTTCCGACTACGATGCATCTATCATTACGGGCAACAAAAATCTTGCCGACCTTTTTGAAAACACGGTTAAAATCTGCGGCGAAGCAAAAGAAACGGCAAACTGGATTTTGGGACAGGTTATGTATCTTGCCGGTGACAAAGGCATGGAGCTTGATGACGTAAACATTTCTCCGAAAGTTTTTGCTGATTTTGTAACACTTATTGCAAAGGGAAGCGTAAACAGAAAAATCGGAAGAGATATTTTTGAACTTGTATTTGAAAAAGGCGAAGATTTTGACGTAAACAAATACGTTGCCGACAACAATCTTGCAATGGTTGAAGATACGGGCGAAATCGAAAGTGTTGTTAAAAAGATTATAAGCGAAAATCCCGCATCAATTGAAGACTATAAAGCAGGAAAAACAAGAGTTGTGGGCTTCCTTATAGGTCAGTGTATGAAAGCGCTTAAAGGAAAAGCAAATCCATCTGCTGTAAGCGAACTTGTAAACAAAGAGCTTGCAAAGCTTTAAGATGATTATGCACGGGCAATACCGCCGGTGCCAAACAAAACTATAAACTAAGGAGAACGCCATGGAATTTGTAAACAGTGCAAAAAAAAGCGAAATGAACGACGCCGATTACATCGAGGCGTTTGAAAACGGAACATTAAAAGACGGCGGAAAAATTACTTTAAAAGGTTATATCCACAAAATAAAAGAAATGAGCGGTTTTGCTTTTGTCAACGTACGCACGCCGAGATATGTTTTTCAGTGCATCTGGGACGAAAAAGAATCAAAATGCAGCATAAAAGACTTTGAAAACGAGGACTGCATCGTTTTGGACGGACACGTTGTTTACGAAAAACGGAGCAAACTCGGCTTTGATGTTGCAATTGAAAATATGACAAAGCTTTCATCGCCGTCAGCGCCGCTGCCCGTTGAAATAAACAACGACAACATGATTAAAAAGCTCCAGATAAACACACTTTTGGACAACCGCAAAGTGCGTGCGGTTATGAAAATCAACGAAGGCGTCATGCACGGATTCCGAACATTTTTAAGAAACGAAGGATTTACGGAATTTGTACCGCCGAAAATTGTTGAGGCAGGCGCCGAAGGCGGAGCAGATATGTTTGAAGTTGATTACTTCGGCAAAAAAGCATATTTAAACCAGAGTCCGCAGATGTATAAACAGGCAATGGTCGGCGTGTTTAACAAGGTATTTACAGTAGGACCTGTTTTCAGAGGCGAAAAACACAGTACAAACAGACACATAAACGAATTTCAGGGACTTGACCTTGAAATGGGATTTATAAACTCTTTTGAAGACCTTATGGAGCTTGAATCAAGAATGTTTAAATACATTTTCGAGCTTTTAA
>CABUQL010000194.1 GCA_902493665.1 uncultured Eubacteriales bacterium | reverse complement strand
AACTATAAGCGAACCGATTACAAGTCCGATTATTCCGCTTATTGTGCTCGAATATGAAATCGAGTAGAAAATAAGCGCAAATCCAATACCCGAAACTGCGGTTATGTAATACTTTAAAAATACCTTGCAGCCGTCAAACGCAATAAATTTGTTTGTGTTTTCCGTTTTTCTCTTTTTGTAAATGAGTGTTCCGAGCGCAATTGCAATTATTGAAACCGCAAGTGTGTATGTAACAAAGGGTATTGTTATTGCACTGACTGCGTCCCGTGTTGAAAAGTAAAACAGTGCCGAGGGCGGGAACAGGTATTTAAGATTGTCAAACAAAAACGGTGTTATTTCAAATGTGTTTGTGTAAACTCCGAAAAATCCCGAAACAAGTCCTGCACTTAAAGGATATACAAGATAAATAAACCCTATTACTATGCAGTGCGCAAAGAAGTTAGATGAAAACACTGCTGAAAAAGCAGCTATTGAGTACACAAACACATACATTAAAAGGGCAACAAGATAAGGCTCAAAAAAGCTCTTAAATCCGCGTGCCACAAAAAATCCCGAGCATGCGCTTATAATAACGTTAACAACAAATACGAACAAAAGCGGAATTATGATTGTAATTATGCCCGATAATGCTTTTGAAAGGTAAATTGTTTCTCTTTTGTGCGGCATTGAGTGGTAAAAAATAATCGAACGTGTAGTGTATAGATACGAATAACTCATGATTCCTATAATTGTACCGATTATGCATACAACAAAAAATGTGAACGGCGTTGAAAGATTAAGCGCCGAGTAAGCGTTATTCATAACGAATTTTGCTTCTTCTGCCACGGTATGCGAATATTTGTTTAAATATATAACTGCCGGAAGTGTTGATATAAGCATTAAAAGAATAGTATGAATTATCATAAAATAACTGCTCTGCTTTACATCTTCCATAGAAAGCTTTCTAAGAGAGGAGCTTTGAGAAGTCATATCCTTTTGCCTCCATTTCGTAAATAAATATATCTTCCAAAGTTAAATCCAAAATATCGATAAGAACAGGATTTAAAGCTTCGAATTTTTTAATAATATCCTGCTTGTTTCCTTTAATTACAAGCTCTGTTATAGACGAACGGACGTCTTTTGAAATGATGTTGAAATCGTTGTAGAAAGCGTCGCCGGGATTTTCCTTAAACGCAACCTGAATTTTAACAAAGTTTTCTTTAAGCTCATCAAGAGTCTGTTCGCAAACTATCGTGTTGTCGTGGAGTATTCCTATAACATCGCAGAAATTTTCTATTTCGCGAAGGTTGTGAGATGAAACCATCGCAGTCATTTGTCTGTCGGCAACCTCGTCGATAATGATTTTTTTTACGAGCTGTCTTATTACGGGGTCAAGTCCGTCAAAGCTTTCGTCACACAAAAGCACGTCGGGATTTTTTGAAAGCTCCATAACAATTGCTGCCTGACGTTTCATACCTTTTGAAAACGTGCTGATTTTTTTCTTTATATCAAGCGGAAAAAGTCTTGAAATTTCACTGAATTTTCTCATTGTAAAAGAGGGGTGGACATTGTTTAAATACTTTGCCTCTTCCTCCATCGTAAATGAATTGAAAAAGTACGGTTCGTCGCTTATGTATGCAACCTTTTCTTTGATTTTTATGTTTTCGTAAACGTTTTCGCCCATAATTTTGCATTCTCCGCTATCGGGCAGATATACACCGTCGATTACGTTTAAAAGCGTTGACTTTCCGGCACCGTTTGAACCTATAAGCCCGTAAATACTTCCTTTTTTTATTGTGGAAGAAAGGTTTTCCAATACCTTGCGGCCGTCAAAGCTTTTTGTGATATTTTTAATCTCTATCACTTTTAAATTCCCTCCTTATATAAGTTTTCGATTCTGGTCTTTAAAAATTCTTTGTCTGTTTCAAATTTTTTAATCTTTAAAACAACTGCGTCGAAGGTTTTAATAAGCTCTTTGGCTTTCTTTTCCTTTAATGCATCGACATTGTCGGTGACAAACCTTCCTCTGCCGTTTACGGAATAGGTAACGCCTTCCTGCTCAAGATGAGCATAAGCTTTTTGCACCGTGTTTGGGTTAATTGCAAGATTTGTTGCAAGCTCTCTTACCGACGGAAGCTGTTCGTTTTCCGAAAGATATCCGCCCAGAATTAAAAATTCAATACGTTCTACAAGCTGCTCGTAGATGGGCGCTTTGTTGTTAAGAGTTATTGAAAGCATTGTATCACCTCTTTCAGTGTTTTGTGTGTACTATTATGTAGTAATACGCCCTATGACACAAATATACCATACGGGTTTTTGTTTGTCAATAGTTTTTTTAAAATATGTAATTATTTTCTTTTAAGAAATCGAAAGGAAAAGCCTGATGCAAATAAATAAGAAAATCTTGCCCTTATAAACAGTAACCGATTTTGTCTTTTTGTGCATTGATATGGTAAAATACTTACTAATATAAGCTGTTATATGAAAAATCACTTCATTATTATATTAAAAATGCACTAAAATTTATAATCGGTTTATACACTTTTTACAAAAAAGCTCAAATTTCTAAAATTAACGATATATTTTTGAAAATATATTTGAAAAATAAAAAAACATGTGGTATAATATTCAAGGTTAAGTTATACTTAAAATACTTAATTTATTTAAGGCAATATAATATATCGTTTAAAACGGTATGGTAACTTATAAGGAGATGAAGTTTTAATGGCAAAGAAATTTAAAACCATGGATGGAAACTGTGCCGCTGCGCATTGCGCCTATGCTTTCACAGAAGTAGCTTCCATCTATCCCATCACTCCTTCTTCTACAATGGCTGAATATGTAGACGAATGGAGCTCAAAGGGTCAGAAGAATATCTTCGGACAAACTGTTGATGTTTGCGAAATGCAGTCTGAAGCAGGTGCTGCGGGTGCGGTTCACGGTTCGCTTCAGGGCGGCGCTCTCACAACAACATTTACAGCTTCTCAGGGTCTTCTTCTTATGATTCCGAATATGTATAAAATGGCAGGAGAGCTTTTGCCTTCAGTTATTCACGTAAGTGCCAGAGCAATTGCCGCTCACGCTCTTAACATCTTCGGCGATCATCAGGACGTAATGGCTTGCCGTCAGACAGGCTATGCAATGCTCGCTTCCGGAAGCGTTCAGGAAACAATGGATCTTGCAGGTGTTGCTCACCTTGCAGCTATTAAAGGAAGAGTTCCTTTCCTTCACTTCTTCGACGGATTCAGAACATCGCACGAAATTCAGAAAATTGAAGTTATGGATTATGAGGATCTTAAAAAGCTTATCGATATGGACGCTGTAAAAGCATTTAAAGACAGAGCGCTCAATCCTGAACATCCCGTACTTCGCGGTACTGCTCAGAACTCGGATATCTACTTCCAGGGAAGAGAAGTTGCAAACAAATACTATCAGGCTATTCCCGATATCGTTAACGATTATATGGGCGA
>CABUQL010000193.1 GCA_902493665.1 uncultured Eubacteriales bacterium | reverse complement strand
CATTTTTCTCGGCAAATCTGGAAATTATATTCATTAATAAACCTCCGAAAGATATACTGCTGCTGAATCCTTATTTCGCTGTTAATTTTCTCATGTTTATTTCTTTAAAAACAATTAATACAATTAAAATAAATTATACGCCATATTTTCTGCTTTGTCAACAAATTATTGACATAACGGGTGCTTGGTTGTATAATTTATATGTAGATTTACGCTCGGTAAAAACGAACGTTTGTTTTGATTTTGGGCGTTTTATAAGGAGATTAATATGAGAAAAGATTTTAAGCCTTTTTCACCGGACAAAACATATCTTATAACCGGAGCTGCCGGTTTTATTGGATTTCATCTTTCAAAACGGCTTCTTTCGCAGGGGGCGAAGGTCATTGGTTTTGACAATATCAACGACTATTACGACACCCGTCTTAAATATGCGAGACTTGAAATACTTGAAAAACATGAAAAATTTACATTCATAAAAGGCGACCTTGCAGACAAAAATGCGGTTGAATCGCTTTTTACAGAATATAAGCCCGACATTGTTGTAAATCTTGCCGCACAGGCAGGCGTAAGATACAGTATAGAAAACCCCGACGCTTATATAAGTTCAAATGTTATAGGATTTTACAATATATTGGAGTGTGTGCGCCATCATAAAGTCGAGCATCTTCTTTATGCGTCAAGCTCATCGGTTTACGGAAATCAGAAAAAGACGCCTTTTTCAACTACCGACAATGTTGACCATCCGATAAGCCTTTATGCCGCAACAAAAAAGACAAATGAGCTTATGGCGTTTACTTACAGCCACTTATACGGAATACCCGCAACGGGTCTCAGATTCTTTACGGTTTACGGCCCGTACGGAAGACCGGATATGGCATACTTTGGATTTACAAATAAAATATTTAGCGGCGAAAAAATCAAAATTTTCAATAACGGCGATATGTACCGTGACTTTACGTACGTTGACGATATAGTTTCTGGAATTGAAAATATGCTTTTAAATCCGCCTCTTCCCGATGAAAACGGCGACAGATACAAAGTTTACAATATCGGAAACAACAAACCCGAAAAGCTTATGTATTTTATAGAAACACTTGAAAAGTGCATAGGAAAAACTGCGGAAAAAGAATTTTTGCCGATGCAGCCGGGCGATGTTTACCAGACATACGCCGATGTAACCGACCTTGTAAACGATTTTGATTTTAAACCTTCAACATCAATCGAAACAGGACTTGGCGAATTTGCAAAGTGGTATTTTGAATTTTACGGAAAAAATAAATAATTAAAACTAAAATCCGTTGCCGGATAAGTCTTTAAAATACAGGCGGCGGATTTTTTAAAAAATGAATAAAAAACGTGCTGTGCAGCTTTGGGGTTTTATAAAAAATATACGGAGTGATAATATGACACTGCAGCAGATAATTTATGCTCTTACCATATCTGAAACAGGTTCTATGAACAAGGCGGCGCTTAAGCTTTTTGTATCTCAGCCGTCGCTTACAAATGCAATTAAAGACCTTGAAAAAGAAATAGGAACAACCATTTTTTTAAGAAACGCAAAGGGTGTAATCCCGACAAAAGACGGAGAAGAATTTTTGCTGTATGCACGCCAGCTTTATCAGCAGTATGACCTTATAGAGCAAAGATATATTTTAAACGAAAATGCAAAGAAAAAATTCGGAGTGTCCACTCAGCACTATTCGTTTGCGGTAAAGGCGTTTGTTGAAACAATAAAGCATTTTGACACGTTGAACTATGAATTTGCCGTAAGGGAAACAAAAACATTTAACGTTATTGAAGACGTGGCAAATTTCAAGAGTGAAATAGGAATACTTTATTTAAACGATTTTAACAGAAAAGTTTTGCAGAAAATTTTAAAAGAAAACGACTGCGAGTTTTACAGTCTTGTAAAATGCAGTGCATATGTGTATATTTGGAAGAATCATCCGCTTGCAAAGCAGAAGTCAATTACTTTTGACGAGCTTAAGGATTATCCGTGTCTTTCGTTTGAACAGGGTGAAAACGGGTCGTTTTATTTTGCCGAGGAAATATTAAGCACAAACGATTATCAAAGAACCATAAAAGCCACCGACAGGGCAACAATGCTTAATCTTATGGTCGGATTAAACGGATATACTTTGTGTTCGGGCATTATATGCGAAGAGCTTAACGGAAGCGACTATATTGCCGTTCCGTTTGAGGCAGATGAAGACAACCCAAACAGTTCAATGGAAATAGGGTATATAACAAAGAAAAATGCGGTTTTGAGCGATATAGGACGTGTTTACATTGATGAGATAACGTCATATCTGTCAAAAACGGCAAATTAAAAGGTGACAAAATGAAAAATATTAAAGCACATATTTCGCTGATACTTTCGCTGATAATTGCATTTTTTTCGATAAATTGCTTTTCGCTTGCGGAAGATGATACAAAAAGAATAGAAGATGCCGCTTTAAAAACGGCAAAAATTATTTGCGAAAATATAAGTGAACCTGCATTTTCCCAAATCGGCGGAGAGTGGGCGGTATTTGGGGTAAATATGTCAAAATGCGAAGGATATGAGGCGTTTAAAGAAAAATACATAAAAAACATATCGTCATATCTTGCAGAGTGCAAAGGCGTTTTAAGCGACAGAAAATACACGGAATATTCAAGAGTTGTAACTGCTTTGACTTCACTCGGAATTGATGCGCAAAACGTATGCGGATTTAATCTTGTGATGCCGCTTTCGGATTACGAAAAAGTTTCGTTTCAGCGTGTTAACGGTCCCGCATGGGCGCTTATTGCGCTTGACAGCGGAAATTACGAGGATAACGAAAACGGCGGATTATTAAGAAAAAAATATATCGATAATCTTTTAAATGCGCAAAATGCCGACGGCGGCTGGGCAATCGGCGGTTTTGAGGTATCCGATGCTGATGTTACCTCAATGGTAATTACATCGCTTTCAAAATATGTTTTAAATAACGATGTTAAAAAAAGCATTGACAGAGCGGTTTTGTTTTTGTCAAAAATGCAAAGCAATAACGGCGGATTTGAAAGTTTCGGCGATTTTAACAGTGAGAGTACATCGCAGGTTATAACTGCGCTTTCTTCTATCGGCATATCTTACAGTGATGAAAGGTTTGTGAAAAACGGAAAAACGCTTGTTGACAATTTGTTTTCATATTATGATGAAAACGGCGGTTTTTATCATGTGGGCGGCGAAAAAAGTATTAATCAAATGGCGACGGAACAGGCTTTGTGCGCACTTTTATCAATTGTGAAACGCACAGGCAAAGGAAAATCGCTTTATGATTTTTCTGATGAAGATAAAAATGCGTTTAACGGAAATGAAAACACAGATTTCGGTCTTTCGGGCAAACACAAAGATGTGTTGAAAAGAAGCGTTATATGTGACAAAACTTTTGATGATATTTTAAATCACAGTGCCAAAAGTGAAATTG
>CABUQL010000192.1 GCA_902493665.1 uncultured Eubacteriales bacterium | reverse complement strand
GTGCACATAACTCTATACGGCAAAACTACGCAAGAGGTTATTTTGCAAAACAAAGTTTCTTACAGCGGCAGGTTTGAGACATTTAAACTTAAAAACGGCAGAACACTCAAAACGCTTTCGCTTTATGACAATCTTGTTTTTCTTACGGCTCACTTTATAAAGCATTTTATGTTTTCGGGTGTAGGAATAAGACAAATCAGCGACCTTTTAATGTTTGCCGATAAAAACAAAGAAAATATTGATTTTGAAAAGTATTTTAACCTTCTTAAAGAAATAAACTTTTTTAAGCTGATATCAGTTGTATTTAAAATCGGAAACGATTATTTTAACACAAATCTTCCTGTTGAGTGTGAGCTTAATGATGATATCACAGCACTTTTGTTAGATGACATATTCTCCGGCGGAGTGTTTGGCGGAGGAAAAGCAAGAGGCGAAAATTTCAGCCGATACCTCGCAAAGAAAATGTCAAGCAGCGCAGGAAAATATTCGGTGCCTCTTATTAAAAAAATCTTTCCATCATATAGCCAAATGCGCTTCATGTATCCTTTTTTAAACGAAAAACCGTATCTTTTGCCGATTGCGCATATTTTAAGATATAAACAGATAATTGTAAGATTTTTTACAAAAAGACACGAAACAGAAGAAAAAAACAAAAAAACAGTTGAGTTTTTAAAAAAATTTGATATTTTATAATGCACAAAAGAAAGGCGCAAATGCTTTATGAAAAGTACATACACAGATTTAATGGCGTTGTTTTCAAGTGCCGCAACGGGAGGAAGCTGCAGCGTAAGCGGCAATATAAACCTCGGTGAGATTTATACTCTTGCAAACGAGGCGGGCGTGTGGACTTATGTTTTTTCATCGCTTAAAATGCTTTACAATAACGGCAATATAAGCATTGAAAAAGACACATTTGACACTCTTAACAAAACGGTTATTTTAAAAACCGTCAAAGCCTCAAAACGAAGAATGACGGTTCACAAAATACTCGGTGCACTCGAAAAAGAAGGCATTAACCCCCTTATTTTAAAAGGCGAATCGCTTTCGCATTTATACAATCAGTCAAATCTTCGCATTTCAAGCGACACCGACATTTTAATTGATGAAAAAGATGAAGAAAAAGCCCTTGGCATTATTGAAAGTTTCGGCGCAGAAATCCACAAAAAATCGTCTGTATCGCACCACACAAGATGCACTTGTGACGAAACAGGTCTTATTGAAGTGCACACGGATGTTTACGAAGACTACATTGACGACTTGTATTTTAAAAAACATCATATCAGCAAAGAAAATCCCCTGTCCGTTAAAACCGACGACGGATTTTTATTAAAAACGCTCTCGGTAAACGACGGTCTTTACTTTCTTACATTTCATCTTATAAAGCATTATGTAAGCATGGGCTGCGGACTCAGGCAGGTTATGGATTTACTTTTGTATATGAAATATTACAAAGACGAAATCGACTTTGAAAAATACAAAAAAACGCTTGAAGACCTTAATTTTGACGGACTTATTAAAAGCATAATCGGAGTCGGCATAGAGTATTTTCATCTTGATAAAAACGATTTTTACACAGCTGACTATGACAAAAAAACGGTTGAAAAGCTTGCCTGCGATATTATAGAAAGCGGAGCGTTTGGCAAATGCGAAGAAGAGAGAAAAGCATTTAACGACGAGTTTTTAAAAATCAAATTGAAAAAAGGATACCTTTCGCACAAAATATCTTTTGCAGCCGAGTTTTTTGCAAAATCAGCTTCTTTTAAATATTCAAACATTATATCAAAATATCAATACGTGAAAAAACACAAAATCCTTTTGCCGATAGCATACGTACACCACATTTTATACATCATTGCGGCGGTTATAAAACGTCCGTTTATGAAAAAAGCAAAAAAAGACGACAGTTTTATCAACAACCGTTTAAGCCTTTTTGAGCAGATGAAAATAATCAAAAGATAAGTTTTATTTTAAAAATTTAAGGCGGCTTGCACTTTTAGCAAACCGCCTTTTTGTATTTGTTAATTTTCTGTTTTTCTGTAATTATTAAGCGAGCAATCCGTTTTTGAAAGAAGATCCATTATAAATGAAAGCACCCATCTTGAACCTTTTTCGGTCTGATGTGTTGTATCCGAAAAATACTCTGCTTTAAACGCATCGTATCCCATTGAATCAACAAGCGTTTCCATTTCTTCAAACATTGTTTTGTTTAAGTCAAGGATATACAAATCATCTCTTTGAGATGCATTATTGCTTTCCAAAACTTCAATCATGGCGTCTGCTCTTTCGCGCCTCAAATTTTTAATCGGCGCACTGCTTCCCACTGTCGGTGTGAGTGTTAAGAATACCATTGTAACACCTCTGCCGCTTAAATCGTCTATAAATTTCTGAAGATTTGCCTTATACTCGTCTATTGTTGTTTTTACTGAAAGATTTGATGACGACGCATCGTTAATTCCTAAGCAAATCATTACATAATCGCCTTTTTTGGCATTCTTTTTAACATCGTTCCACTTTGAAATGCCGGCAGTCTGCAAAAACGATTTCGTACTGTAGCCTGCTATTGCGTTATTTTTAACTTTAATATTGCTTTCGTTAAAGTATTCGCCGATATACATTCCCCAGCCTCTTGTCGGTTTATCAAGCTTAGACGAATAATCCGTTACAATTGAATCACCGATAAGGTAAAGCGTCTTTTGGTCAAATTCCGGGTCGTTCGGGTCGTATTTATACGAATGCAAATACGGTAAAAGCGATGCAACCGCCGCCATCGGAAATGCTTTTATAAACTCGCCGCTCAAAAGCTTATCCGTTTCAAATTCGTAAGTATTATTAAACGGATAAACCGAATCGTTATTAAAAGTTGTTTTATCAAATATTTTTACGTCCAAAAGGCCCGATGCATTATACTTTGCAACTACAGGCTGAAAACTTAGGCTCTTATTATCTTCACTGCAGTAGTATTCAAGATTTGTGTTAATGCTGTATCCCTTGTTACTCTCTGTAACGCTTATGTTAAATTCGGGGTTTCTGTATAAAAGCTCAACCGTAAGATCATCTATCAAATATTCGGTAAGAACACCTGTTTCTGCACTCTGCTCAAAAGAGATACTGCCTTCGGTGTCGGATTTTAAAGTATATGTAAACTCTATTTTTGTCCAGCCGTTCTTCGTCACAACTGCACTGTCTGTATAAAATACAGGCGCTGAAATGTCAAGGTCGCACACGCCCATATTAATTTTGGCACTTTCAAGATTTGAAGCTTCGCCGATTTTTACGTATGCAGTATATTTGTAAGTAGAACCTGCAGACGGATGCTTTGCGACATTCATAAGCTTAAATCTGTTGTATGTCTTCGTTCTCTGACCTACGCTCAGAGCTGTCGAATCATTAATACCGTCGCCTATTGAAAGCGTAACTCCCTCGTAAGGCTGCTCACCGCCAATAGTAAATGAA
>CABUQL010000191.1 GCA_902493665.1 uncultured Eubacteriales bacterium | reverse complement strand
AATCTCCATGTTAAACCAATACGGGTTCGGGTCCCGTTTGCCTAGGCGCACGGGAGTCGAACCCGATATGCCCTGTAATTAAAAAAACGGTGTAATTATTTACACCGTTTTTATATTTTGTAAATTTGATTAAAAATTCTTTTATTCTTCCATTCTGCCAAGCAGTTCAAAACACATTCTGCTGTTATGATAAGGGCATTTCCAAAAGCTTGCCTTATTGCCGTGTTCTCTTATTATAAGATTTTCTTCTTCATTCTCCACGGTAAATGAAAACCACTCGCCGTATTCAAAGTCAACGTAAAGTCTTTTTGTTGTTTCCCAGAGTTCAAGGCATTTTTTAAAGAAATATTCGTTACCGGTGATTTGATATATGTTATACAGTCCGACAATTCCTTCCGCTTCTGCCCACCAATCGCGCAGCATTTTCATTTTTTCGTTTTTTTGCGTGTCGCCGATGCTTGTTATTATCGTTTTGTTTGTGTCATATCCGTTTTTGATGACTCATTCAACCGCTCTAAACGCAAAATCACGTGCTTTTCTTATAAGATTTTTGTTACCGAGCGTGTCACAGGTGCGGCAGATAAGCCAGCTTGTTTCAATGTCGTGGCCGGGAGAACGCGAATCGGACACACGTTTAAAATCTTTTGTATAGTACATATAAAGACTTGTCATATCTTCATTTATCATTTTTGAAAAAATTATGCCGACAATTTCATAAATGACTTTTTTAACTTCATTTTTCTTTCCGCCGCTTTTTTCGGCGATATACAAAAGAGTAAGACCCTCCATAAAATGCAGCATACTGTTCATTGTTTTGTCGCAGTCAATGTACGGGGGCGCAAGGGCAAATTTTGCAATTCTGTTCCAATCACTGTCAAAATTTTCATAAAATCCGCCGTTTATTCTATCACGGCATTTTTCGTTTATGATGTCGAAAAGCTCGTTTGCTTTGTTTAGAGCATCTTCGTTTTTAAAAGCAATGTAATACTCGGCAAGACCGTAAATTACAAACGACTGAACGTATAAATGCTTTCTTGTGTCGGGATTTTTTAAAAGATAGTCGATACTCCAGTAAAAACCGCCGTTTTTTTCGTCGTAAAAATATTTCATCAGGTTGTTATACGCAATGTCGGCGCATTTTTTGTATTCGTCCTTTTGAAAGCGTGCGTACGCTTTTGAAAACGTCCACAAAAGCCTTGCGCAAAGTATGCACGACCTTGTTTCGTATTTTTTGTTTTCGGGATGAAGCGCTTCGCCTTTTCTTCCGATAAGCGGATAAAACACTTCGTTTTCATAGTCAAATCCGTGGTCAACCCAGAATTTTAGAACTATGTTTTTTAAATGTGAATCGATTTCATCATACAGTTTCTGTGATTTCATAATTAGGCTCCCTTTCCGTCATTAAAACCATTTACTTTTTGAATTTAACCGATTTGGCACCGAAAATTATTATTTTATTTTTCAGTATATGAAATTGCAACGAGTATTCCCATTGAAATAAAGCACGACACAAGCGAGCTTCCGCCGTAGCTGACAAACGGCATTGTAATTCCCGTAAGCGGTATGAGTTTTATTACTCCGCCGACTATGATAAATGTCTGATATGCAAACGATACCGTAAGAAGTATGGCAAGCGCTTTGCAGAATTCGTTTTTTGTGTTAAGTGCAATTTTTGCGCCTCTGTATGAAAACAGAAAATATATAAGTATGATTGCAATTCCCGTAAATACTCCCATTTCTTCGCATATTGCCGAAAAAATAAAGTCGGTGTGAACCTCGGGAATACTGTAAGGCGAGCCTTGTCCGAGTCCCGTTCCGAAATATCCGCCCGAAGCTATTGCAAAAAGCGACTGGGTAATCTGAAAACCTTTTCCCATAATATCTGACCACGGGTCGAGCCAGATGCTCACTCTGTTTTTTATGTGAGGCGTAAATTTATATCCCGCATATGACATAAAAACGGCAATTGCAATATTTATAAGTATGATTTTATAGTTTTTATCGTATATGAAGATAACGGTAAAATAAATCATAAAAAACAAAAGCGCCGTTCCCCATTCCCTTTGAAGAACGAAAAATCCCATACACATATAAACGTATGCCGCCATTGCAATATCGCGGTATGAAATTCCGATAAACGTTCTTGTGAAGAAACTGTCTTTTTTAGGCTTTTCGCTCATAAAGCAGGCGAGTGCAAAGCAATAGAGTATTTTTATAAACTCCGACGGCTGAACACTGTATTTTCCTATGGAAATCCAGTTTTTCGAGCCTGATTCGCTGCGTCCCAAAACAAGCGTTAAAAGATACGCAAAAACAGTTAATCCTATATAAAAATACAAAAGCTTATTCCACTTTTTAAAAAATCTGAATATGAAATATGACGCAAAAAAAACCGAAATTCCGATAATGTACCATAAAATCTGCGCTTTCCCGTAAGCAAAATTAAGGCGGAAAAGCATAATTATACCTATACTCATAAGCATTGCGGTAAGAAGATACAGATACACATCGCCCAGATTAAAAAAGTAAAGTATGCAAAAAGTAGTCAGATTAATTACGCAAAGTATAAGCCCGACGTATAAAAAATCTTTACTGTAGGTGTTATCCGACGGGATTATAAAAAGCAAAAGAAAGCCTATAATATTTATAAGCGTAATCAAAAGAGCAGGCTTAAAACGGGCTTTATACAACAGACTCACCGTCCTTAAGTCCCACAACGTCAACAAAAAGGAAGCATATTGTTCCGAAGGTTATTTTGTCGCTGTCTTTTATGCGGATGCATTTTCCCGGTTCTATGCGTTTTCCGTTTACAAATGTGCCGTTTGTGCTTCCTAAATCTTCAAGGTAATATTTTCCTTCGTTTAAAAAAATACGTGCGTGTTTTTTTGACAAAAACGGGTCGTTAATATAAATATCGCATTTTTTTGAACGTCCGACAACGCTTTCTTCTCTTATTCCGTAGCTTTCATAAATTTTAAAACTGAAATCCTGCCTTAAATTTATGAGTTTAAGATAGCAGAAAGCGTCTTCAAGGTTTCTTGCAAATCTTCTTGTGTCGGAAATATCAAGATATATAAGTTTTATTACGCTGAAAATAAACATATATACAATTATGACAAATATATATTTTAATACGTCGGAAATTACCTGATACATTTTTTGCCTCCGCAAGCTATAAATTCACGTTTTTTAATATCCGAGTTTCCCCGTAAGAGAATCGTCGTTTTCAATCCATTCTTCTATAGGAATTATTTTAAAGCCGTCGTCCTCGCATCTTACAATTACTTCTTTTATTCCGGCATTTATAACAAGTCTTTTGCACATTGCGCAGCTTTCGGCGTCTTTAACAAGCTCGCCCGTTTTAGTGTCAACGCCTACAAGATACAAAGTTGCTCCTATCATTTCGCTTCTTGGCGCGCTTATAATTGCGTTTGCCTCTGAGTGGATGCTTCTGCAAAGTTCATATCTTTCGCCCCTTGGAATACCGAGTTTTTCACGCATGCAAAATCCCAAATCAATG
>CABUQL010000190.1 GCA_902493665.1 uncultured Eubacteriales bacterium | reverse complement strand
AAAATAATCGAAATAGCAAAATATTATGATTGGGAATCAATTTTTAGAGGTTCCCTAAAATATATTTACAAAATTTTCACAAAAAATTTTGAAAAAGGTATTGTTAAATTCCGCTTTTTATGATAGAATATCTATAACAAAATATAAAAACGAAGCGAAAGGTGGAATTCGTAATGATTAAAGTACATATGGGTTTAAAGGGCAGCGGTAAAACACCGAAAATGCTTGAGGCTATCGATGCGGCTGTTCAGGCCGAAAAAGGGAATGTGGTTTGCATTACCGAGGGTGACCGTCTGATGCACAGCATCAACCGCAAGGCAAGAATGGTGACAACAGGTGATTTTAATATAAAAAATCTTGATGTGTTTACCGGAATGCTGTGCGGTATAATTGCACAGGATTATGATGTTACGCACATCTTTATCGACAGTATATTTAAAAGTGTTCCTTCCGCAACGGTTGCCGACCTCGAGGATTTCGTTGACTCGCTTGATAAGCTTGATAAAAAGTTTAACGTATCGTTTACCGTTATGGTAAGTGCGGATGCAAGCGAAGCCGGAGATAAAGTTAAAAAGTATATGGACTGATTATCGGTTTTGTTACTTTATGTCATTTCTGCGGATTTTTACGCAGAAATGACATTTTGCATATTTATATATATAAATTTACAAGGAAAAGGTGATATGTTATGCATTATATAAGCACACGTGACACAGGGCTTAAGCTTAAATCGGCAGAGGCTATAAAAAAGGGATTGTCGGAAGACGGCGGTCTTTTTGTGCCTGCCGAAATACCCGAGCTTACCGAGGCGGAAATTAAAAAAATGCTTAATATGAGCTATATAGAAAGAGCAAACCTTGTTCTTAAAAAGTTTCTTACCGATTTTACGGATAAGGAAATAGCGCAATGCACAAACGGCGCATACGGCGGTTCGCATTTCAGCAGCGACAAGGTTGCGCCCGTTGTTAAACTGGCTGACGGAAAGTATATCCTTGAGCTGTGGCACGGACCTACCTGCGCATTTAAGGATATGGCTCTTCAGATTCTGCCGCATTTTATGACAACCGCGATGAAAAAGACGGGAGAAAATAAAAAGATAGTTATACTTGTTGCCACCTCCGGCGATACCGGCAAGGCTGCACTTGAGGGATTTAAGGATGTTAAGGGCACAGATATAATTGTATTCTATCCCGGTGACGGCGTAAGCGATATTCAAAAGCTTCAGATGATTACCCAAGAGGGGTCAAATGTTTATGTTGCCGGAATAGACGGTAACTTTGACGACGCACAGACCGGTGTTAAAAAGATATTTACCGATTCAAAGCTTGAAAAGGAAATGAACGATGCGGGATATGCATTTTCATCGGCAAATTCCATCAACTGGGGTCGGCTTGTTCCGCAGATTGTTTATTATATATCCGCTTACTGCGATATGGTGGGCGGCGGCGAAATCAAGCTTGGCGAAAAAATAAATGTGTGTGTTCCGACGGGTAACTTCGGAAACATTCTTGCCGCATACTATGCGCGGAAGATGGGGCTTCCCATTAACAAGTTTATTTGTGCATCAAACCGCAATAATGTTTTGACCGACTTTTTGAAAACAGGCGAATATAACAAGAACCGCCCGTTTTACCAGAGTGTTTCGCCGTCGATGGATATTCTTGTTTCAAGTAATTTAGAGCGTTTGCTTTTTGACATAAGCGGAAATGACGCAAAGAGAGTATCTACGCTTATGGGCAAGCTTAAAAACGGCGGCTACAAGCTGACAAAGGCGTTGTTTGCCAAGGTGTCGGATTTGTTTTGGGGCGGCTGCTGCGACGACTATTTTACAAAGGTTCAGATATGGAAGACCTTTACCGAGGACGGATATACGCTTGATACCCATACGGCCGTTGCCGTTGATGTGTACGAGCAGTATGTGCGCGACACCGGAGATAAAACTAAGACGGTTATCGCGTCTACCGCAAGTCCGTATAAGTTTAATCAGTCGGTTCTTTCGGCTTTGGGTGAGGATGTTGAGGGTAAAGATGACTTTACGCTTATAGACATCTTAAAGAACAAGAGCGGTATGGAGGTTCCCGAATCGCTTGCAGAGCTTAAGAATAAAGAAAAACGCTTTGAAGATATAATTAATAAAGACGAAATGCCAAGCCTTGTTAAAAAGGTTTTAAAGATTTAATTAAGTAATAAGGCGCAATAATGATATGCACCCAAAAGTGTTTAACTTTTGGGTGCATATCATTATTGCTTTTTGTTTGAAATTTTTTGAATAAAATATCAAATTAGTGTTGACAATATAAAAAAAGTATGGTAAACTGTAAATACAGTTAGAAGAGACTAACTGTATTTACAAGCCTGAAGAGGCAAAATTTTTTCGCTATGGTTAGTTTAAACTAACGCAAGGAGGGCATATGCTTGAAAAGTTGCTTGCACAGCATTGCGGTCCGGCTCTTGCGGGAATAAAGCCGGGAAACCTGCTTACCTGTATAAAAGCCGATATGCCGAAGCTTAGGGATGATATAAGAAGGCTAAATTATGAGTTAAACAAAAAAGACATACACATTGACATAATCTGCGAATGCGACAGAAGTATGCTTTTGTTTGTCTACAGAAGGGATGTTTTGTCTGCTTATATAAATTCGCCCGATATCAATATGCTGCTTAAAAGATTCGGCTACGGCGGATGCGAAAGCGCCGAGAGTTATATTAATACACTTAAGACACATTTAAAACAGTCGGAGTTTCCGCACGAAATCGGTGCGTTTTTGGGATATCCCGCCGATGATATTTATGGGTTTATCAAAAACAAGGGCAAAAGCTGTCTTGTGTCGGGTGAGTGGAAGGTTTACAAAAACGCCGAAGCGGCAACAAGACTTTTTGAAAGATACAGATGCTGCCGCCGCGCCATTTTAAAGCGGCTGGAGGCAGGAAAAACGCTCGCGCAGATATTTTGTGCGGCCTAAGATTAAAAGCAATTTTGTCTGAGACAACTTGCAAATATATTTTTAGAAGGAGGTTTTACAAATGGGTAAAACAGCAATAATTTATTGGAGCGGAACAGGAAACACGGAGGCAATGGCAGAAGCGGTTTTAAGCGGCGCAAAAGAGGTAAACCCCGACGTTAAATACTTTACCGTTTCCGAGATTACCGCTGATGAAGCGGCAGGATATGATACATTGATTCTGGGCTGCCCTGCGATGGGCGCAGAGGTGCTTGAAGAGGACGAGTTTGAACCGTTCTTTACCGAGCTTGAGAGTAAAATCAGCGGAAAGAACGTTGCGCTTTTCGGTTCTTACGGATGGGGCGACGGCGAGTGGATGAGAAACTGGGAAGAAAGAGTAACATCCGACGGTGCAAAGCTTGTAAACGGCGCCGGAGTTATGGCAAACGAAGAGCCCGATGACGACGCAAATGAAGAGTGCAAAAAGCTCGGACGGGATGCGGCGGCGTTATAATACAAAAAAACCGATATTGATTAGGATTTAAAAAAGCCCGTGAGTCACGGGCTTTTTTATGTGGGGTTAAATCTGCACAGTT
>CABUQL010000189.1 GCA_902493665.1 uncultured Eubacteriales bacterium | reverse complement strand
CGCAGCGCAGTATGCCTCAAAAATCAGAGCGCGCAAATTCGGAAAAGCATCGGCGGCACTTTTGGGAGCGCTTTATGCCTGTTTAGTGTTCTTTCCCGATGTTGCACCTCTTTTTAGTATTTTGGGCAAGATTTCGGTATCGCTTTTAATGGTTTTAATATCATTTAAAGCAAAGACGTTTTCCGTTTACGCCCGTGCGATCTTGACATTTTATCTTATGTCGTTCGTTTTCGGCGGTGTGATGCTCGGCATTTTATACCTTGCTTCGCCGGATATTACAGGCGGAACGGCATATTCAAACGGTATTTTTTATTTTAATATGCCGATTGGAATTTTCATTTTTTCAACCGCGCTTTCTTATGCGGTTATATCGCTTGTTTTTAAGCATTATAACGCAAATAAAAATACAAAATACTGCAATGCCGAAATTTTTTTGGACGGTAAAACGGCAGTTTTAAAATGTCTTTCCGATTCGGGAAATCTTTTAAAAGACCCGCTTACAGGTTCGCCCGTTATAATTGCCGGATATTTGTCGGTTAAAAAAATACTGCCCGATTCGGTGCGCATCTTTTTTGAAAATTCTTCTCTTGACAATGATAAAAATATATCCGGGTTTGAAAAAGCAGCACTCGACGGCGGTATACGTCTTAAAATACGTGCAATACCGTTTTCGTCAATCGGCAGAAAAAACGGAATTATGTGGGGATTTAAACCCGATTATGCAATAATAGACGGCGTAAAAAGCGAAAATATTGTTATAGGAATATATGGCGGCAGATTATCAGAAAAAAATGATTATGATGCCGTTGCAAGTCCCGGTACATATTAGTTTTTGTATAAGCAATCTGAAAAAAATATCGGACAGCAAAGGGGGATAACGGTGTTTTTGGTGTTTTCAAAAATAATTAAGTATATAAAATGTATTTTCGGCGCAGATGAGGTTCACTATATAGGCGGACCTACGCATCTTCCGCCGCCGCTTACAAAAGAGGAGGAGTCAAAAATGGTGCTGGAGCTTAAAACGAATCCCGAAACGGCAAAACCGGTGTTGATTGAAAGAAATTTAAGGCTTGTGGTTTACATAGCCAAAAAATTTGAAAACACGGGCGTGGGTGTTGAAGACCTTGTTTCAATCGGAACGATAGGACTTATCAAAGCGATAAACACATTTAATCCCGATAAAAACATTAAACTTGCAACATATGCGTCAAGGTGTATTGAAAATGAAATTTTAATGTATTTAAGAAAAAATAACAGCCACAGAGTTGAAATATCGATAGATGAACCGCTTAATGTCGATTGGGACGGCAATGAACTTTTATTGTCCGACATTTTGGGAACAGATAACGACATTATATACCAGAGCATAGAAAGCGAGGTGGATAAAAAGCTTTTAAAAGATGCACTTTTAAAACTTTCGGGCAGAGAACGCACAATTATGGAGCTTCGTTTCGGTGTAGACTCGGGGGTTACAAAAACCCAGAAGGAAGTTGCGAAGATGCTCGGAATATCGCAGTCTTACATATCAAGACTCGAAAAACGGATAATAGGGAGGCTGAAAAAGGAAATTTCGAAAATGATTTAGATTTGATGCAAAAAGCTTTTAAATTTGCCGTTTTTCGATATATCAAACTCATTAATTTTTAAAAAGGCAAATACTAAAGCTTCAAAGAGCAGAGCCTTGGCGCATCGGATTGCAAAGTCTTGGGAAAAGGCATAAGTGCCTTAAAGAAAACTTCGTATGCTTTTGTGTACGGAGTTTTTCTTTTTGTGCTTAAGATTTAAGTCCGACATTTTGTTTAATCTTTTTCTGCGAGGCATTTTTACAAATAATATAAAAAGACATACTCTTTACAAAATCCGCATTTTGTGGTATTATGTTAACATGGTTTTAATTGCAAAACGCACGGTCTTTTTGACAACAGATAATTTTTATTAAGAAAGGGTGAGTTGCCACGGAAAATCTTTTGCTTTCATTTAAAGTTATTTTCCCGATTTTTGTTTATCTTTTGCTCGGATATTTTATGCGGTCGGTAAATCTTTTCGACGGTTACACCGCAAAAAAGATGAACGCGACGATTTTCAAGGTTTTTCTGCCCGTTCTTTTGTATTACAACATTTATAAAACCGATATCGGTACGGCGTTTAATCCGAAACTTTGCATTTACGGCGTTTCGAGCATCATTTTGATTTACATAATTCTTTTTATAACGGTTCCGCTTATTGAAAAAGACAATAAAAAAAGAAGCGTTATAATTCAGGGGATTTTCAGAAGCAATTTTGTTATATTCGGACTTCCCGTTGTCAGTGCGCTTTATGATAATACTTCAATGGGCGTTACAGCGGTTTTAATTGCAGTAATCACACCGATTTTTAACGGTCTTGCGGTTGTTGTTATGGAAGTTTTCAGAGGCGGAAAAATAAATGTTAAAAGCATTTTAAAGGGAATTGTAACAAATCCGTTGATTGTTGCGTCGGCACTGGGCGTTTTGTCGGTTTTGTTCGGATTTAAAATGAATCAGACGGTTGAAAAGTGCGTCAGCGACCTTTCAAAGGTTGCAACACCGCTTGCGCTCGTTCTTCTCGGTGCAAACTTCAGATTTTCGTCAATTAAAAACTATAAAAAACAAATTGCAATAGGTCTTATCGGAAAACTCGTTGTTGTTCCGTGCATTTTCCTTACAATTGCTGCACTTTTGGGCTTTAGGGGAATAGAACTTGCATCGCTTATTGCGCTTTTTGCGTCACCGGCAGCGGTTTCGTCATACATAATGGCAGAGGAGATGGACGGCGACGGTACGCTTGCGGGACAATATATCGTTTTGGGTTCAATTTTTTCAATCTTTACGGTGTTTATTTTTGTATATGTTCTAAAACAGCTTGCCTTAATCTAGTATTTTTAAGAAATATTTAAGTAAATTTATACAAAATTTAAAAAAAATATTGTGTTTTTGTGTATCGGGTAGTATAATATAACGTATAAAAAATGCACAAGTGCATTAAAAGTGGGAGGAATTTATTATGAAAAAATTATTATGTGCTGCACTTTCTGCAATGCTTCTTGTTTTTTCTTTTGCAGGATGCGGCAACACGGGTTCAAATTCGGGCTCAAAAGTTATTAAAATCGGTGTTTTTGAACCTACCACAGGTGAAAACGGCGGCGGAGGCCAGCTTGAGGTTGACGGTATCAAATATGCAAACAGTGTAAAACCGACAGTTGAAATCGGCGGCGAAGAATATAAAATAGAACTTGAAATAGTTGATAATAAATCAGATAAAGCAGAAGCTGCAAACGCTGCCAACTATCTTGTAAATGCAGGCGTTTCGGCAGTTTTGGGTTCATACGGTTCGGGCGTTTCAATCGCTGCAGGAAGCATTTTTGCAGACGCTCAGATTCCCGCAATCGGATGCTCTTGCACAAATCCGCAGGTTACACTCGGAAATGACTACTACTTCCGTGTTTGCTTCCTTGATTCATTCCAGGCAAAAGTACTTGCAAAACATGCTGTAAACGAAAAACGTATGAAAGCAGCAGTACTTACACAGATCGGTGACGACTACTCAATCGGTCTC
>CABUQL010000188.1 GCA_902493665.1 uncultured Eubacteriales bacterium | reverse complement strand
TTGCGCCCGATTTTCCTGAAGTGGTTGCCGAAATTAAGAAAATTCTTAATGAAGAAAGCTCACTTATGGAAATCGTTAAACTTATCGGTGCAGATGTACTTCCCGACAGTCAGAAACTTGTTTTGGAAGTCGCAAAAATTATAAGACTCGGTTTCTTGCAGCAAAATGCATTTAATCCGGTTGATACTGCCGTTCCTATGGAAAAGCAGTATAAAATGATGAAACTTGATTTAAAAATTTACGATGCAACGAAAAAGCTTATACAAATCGGTGTTCCCGTTTCCGAAATCAGAAAAACCGGAATTATTGATAAACTTGTTGCAATCAAATATGAAATTGGGAATACGGATTTTGCAAAATTTGACGAATACGATGCTGAGATTGATGAAATCTGCAAAAAGATATTTGACAGGTATAAAAAGAGCGAGGAGGTGTAACGGATATGTCGCTTGAATATATGGGACTTTCGGAAATAAACGGACCGCTCGTTGTTCTTGACAACGTTGAGCAGTGCGGTTATGAAGAAATTGTAGAAATAACTATTGACAATAAAGAAAAACGTCTTGGACAGATTATAAAAATCGAAGGTAAGAAAGCAGTTGTTCAGGTTTTTGAAGGTACAACGGGCATATCAAAGGTTAACACCAAAACGAAGCTTACGGGCGAATCGCTTAAAATTAACCTTTCAAAAGAAATTCTCGGCCGTGTGTTTGACGGCGTAGGCAGACCTGTTGACGGACTAGGAAACATTTATCCCGATGTAAAAGAAAGCGTTAATGGCAAACCTATTAACCCTGTTTCAAGGGAATACCCCCGAAACTACATTGAAACCGGAATTTCGTCCATAGATGCTCTTACAACGCTTATCAGAGGACAGAAGCTTCCTATTTTTTCAGGAAATGGACTTCCTCATGACCAGCTTGCAGTTCAAATTGCAAGACAGGCAAAAATAGCCGATGATGACGGCAGTGAATTTGCTATAGTTTTTGCCGCTATCGGTGTTAAAAACGACGTTGCAAATTACTTTAAGAGAGCGTTTACCGAAAGCGGTGTTTTGGAAAAGGTTGTTATGTTCCAAAACCTTTCGAATGACCCTGTTATCGAAAGAATTGTGACACCCCGTGCAGCACTTACGGCAGCGGAATATCTTGCATTTACGCATCATATGCACATTCTTTGCATAATGACGGATATTTCTTCTTATGCAGAAGCTCTCCGTGAGGTTTCGTC
Organism: uncultured Eubacteriales bacterium; assembly: GCA_902493665.1. Taxonomy (GTDB): domain Bacteria; phylum Bacillota; class Clostridia; order UMGS1810; family UMGS1810; genus SIG430. The sequence continues at coordinate 2,360 of CABUQL010000188.1, read as the reverse complement.
ATCAAAAGGAGAAATCCCGAGCAGAAAAGGATTCCCGGGTTATCTTTACAGTGACCTTGCATCTCTTTACGAACGTGCAGGTATGATAAAAGGTATAAACGGTTCTGTTACGCAGATACCGATTCTTACAATGGCAAACGATGATATCACGCATCCTATACCTGACCTTACGGGATACATCACCGAGGGACAGATTGTTCTTGACAGAAATCTTTACCAGAAGGGCATTTATCCTCCGGTAAGTATTCTTCCGTCGCTTTCGCGTCTTATGAAGGACGGCGTCGGCGAAGGTTACACAAGAGAAGACCATTGGGACGTTTCAAACCAGCTTTTTGCTTCTTATGCAAATGTTCAGGAGGTTAAAGCGCTTGCTTCCGTAATCGGTGAAGATGAGCTTTCCGATATCGATAAAAAATATATGGAATTCGGTAAAAAGTTTGAAGAAACCTTCTTAAATCAAGGTAAGGAAGAAGAAAGAAGTGTTATAGAAACACTTAATCTCGGCTGGAAACTTTTAAGACTTTTGCCGAGACAGGAACTTAACAGAATAGATACAAAGCTTCTTGATAAATATTATGATGAAGCGTGAGGTGATTTTTTGTGGAAACAACTTTATTTGCTACAAAAGGCAACTTAATACTTGCAAAAAATTCTCTCAAATTGTCAAAGCAGGGCTATGAACTTCTTGACAGAAAACGTAACATTCTTATCCGTGAAATGATGAGCCTTATTGACGAGGCACAGTCGATACAGTCAAAAATCGATAAAAAATATAACGAGGCATACATTGCGCTTCAAAAATCAAACATTTCGCTTGGTATAAGCAACGTTGACCAAATAAGCAAATGTATTGAAATTGAAGATACTATCGATTTGAAATTCAGGAGTGTTATGGGCGTTGAAATACCTGAAGTTGAGTATCAGAAGAAGGATTTAACGTCGCAATACAACTTTTTCAGCACAACTTCAAAGCTTGACGAGGCGTTTATAAAGTTTAATGAGGTTAAAGACCTTACAATCCGTCTTGCAAGTGTTGAAAATGCCGTATACCGCCTTGCAAGCAATATAAAGAAAACTCAAAAGCGTGCAAATTCTTTAAAAAACGTAATGATACCTAAATACGAAAAAATTACGGTTGACATTCAAAATGCTCTTGAGGAAAAAGACAGAGAGGAATTTACCAGATTGAAGGTAATAAAGAACCGCTGATATGGATAATTTAAATGTTCTGGGAATTGTTGCGGAATATAATCCGTTTCACAATGGACATAAATTTCATATTGAAGCATCGAAAAAGGCTTCCGGTGCATCGCACACTGTTTGTGTGATGAGTGGAAGCCTTGTTCAGCGTGGGGATTTTTCTGTTTTTAATAAGTGGGAGAGGGCACGTGCCGCAATACTAAACGGAGTTGATCTTGTAATCGAACTTCCCGCTTTTTATGTGCTTCAAAGTGCCGAAAATTTTTGCTTTGGCGCCGTAAAGCTTTTGGATTCACTCGGTGTTGTAAACAAGCTAAGTTTCGGTAGTGAAAATTCCGATATTTCACTGCTTGAAAAAGTGTCACATATTATAAATGGGAGCAATAAAGCATATAACGAAAGGTTTAAAAAACTTATTGGAGAAGGAGAGAGCTATCCTGTTTCGAGGGCAAAGGCACTTAAAGAGACTGACGGCTTTGATGAAAAGATTCTTTCGCCGAATAACCTTCTCGGTATTTATTATCTTTTGGCTCTTCAAAAGCTTAAAAGCAAAATTGAGCCGATTACAATTAAACGCCATATGACGCTTCATAATATTAAAGAACAAAGCGAAAATTTTGCAACAGCATCGTATATCAGAGAAAAAATATTAAGCGGTAACAACACAGATTCAATTTCACATTTTGTTCCCGAGGATTACTCGGACTGTGATATTTTCAGTTTGAAAAATATTGAGCAATATATGCTTGGATTTTTCAGTTTTTCTGAAAATATTGTTTCTCCGCCGGGTGCGGAAGAAGGAATGATGGCGCATATTGTTTCGTGTGCAAAATCATCCGACACACTTGAAGAATTTTTTGAAAAATGCACAACGAAAAGATACACGCTAAGCAGAATTAAACGTGTTTGTTTAAGCTCAATGCTTTCAATCAGAAAAGAGGAAAAAGAACTCGATTATATCCGCGTTCTTGCTTTTAACGATAAGGGAAGAGAGCTTATAAGAGTGATTAATTCGTTAAGCGAATTGCCTGTTGTCGTAAAAACGGCTAATTTTAAACCGAATGAAAACAGTATGTTTAAATATGACGTGAAGGCCACAGACCTCGCGTATTTTTCAAAAAATCAAAAAGTATTCGGCGCAGATTACAAAACATCGCCGG
>CABUQL010000187.1 GCA_902493665.1 uncultured Eubacteriales bacterium | reverse complement strand
TGTAAAGGTTTTCTGCCGTGAAAAAGAAATTACGGACGGATTTGAAAAACTTAACAACGCACTCTGCAATGCGGCGGCAAATGCAAATACGTGTGCAAACATTTTAATGCCTATCATGGGCAACATTTCATACATCAACTATGCTTTGACTGCCGGTGTCGGCGGATTTTTGGCAATAAAAGGCATGATGGATATCGGAACAATCGGCTCGTTTTTACAGTTTACACGTTCTTTTTCCCAGCCTATAACTCAGATATCGCAGCAGTTTAACTCTGTATTAAACGCACTTGCGGGTGCCGAGAGAATATTTGATATGATTGACCTTGAAAAAGAATCCGACAACGGAAACGTTACTCTTGTCTATGCAAAAGAAGAAAACGGAATTCTTTCGGAAAGCGAAAAATACACGGGCTTGTGGGCATGGAAAGTGCCGCAGGACGGCAAAGACGCAAAACTCATAAAACTTACGGGCGACGTAAGATTTCACGATGTTACGTTCGGATATGACGAAAACAAAACCGTTTTGCACGATGTTTCTCTTTATGCAAAACCCGGACAGAAAATTGCTTTTGTAGGTTCAACGGGTGCCGGAAAAACAACAATAACAAATCTTATAAACCGTTTTTACGATGTTCCCGACGGCAAAATCACTTATGATTCAATAAATATAAACAACATTAAAAAAGATGATTTGCGCCGTTCGCTTGCAATGGTTTTGCAGGACACACATCTTTTTACGGGCACCGTTATGGAAAACATCAGATACGGAAAGCTTGAAGCAACCGATGAAGAGGTAATTAATGCCGCAAAGCTTGCAAATGCACACTCATTTATTATGCATTTACCAAACGGATATAACACGCTTTTAACCTCCGACGGATCAAACTTAAGCCAGGGACAAAGGCAGCTCCTTGCAATTGCAAGAGCGGCAGTTGCAAATCCGCCTGTTTTAATTCTTGACGAGGCAACAAGCTCAATCGATACAAGAACCGAAAAGCTTATTGAAAAAGGTATGAATAAGCTTATGACGGGCAAAACCGTATTTGTAATCGCACACAGACTTTCAACAGTACGAAATGCAAATGCAATTATGGTTCTTGAAAACGGCAGAGTTATAGAACGCGGCGACCACGATGAGCTTATAAAGCAAAAGGGCAAATACTATCAGCTTTATACAGGTATGTTTGAGCTTTCGTGATAAAACAATTCTGCATTTTACGGCAATTACAAATAAAATTACAAACACAAAAAAACAACGGCAAAAATGCCGTTGTTTTTTAATTATATTTTAAATTCACTTAATACAAAGCTTAAATTACTTCATGTAAAATTCAAATGAAATAACTTTTTCGTTTAACTGATATTTTTCGCTGAGTGTCGGGCCGCAGCTATTGGAGCCTATTCCCGAAACTTTATAATCTATTCTTATGTTTGTTTTTCCGTTCTTTTTAATTTCGTCGGTATGCATCGCATAAGTAAGATTTTCGCTTGTATAAGATGAAACATTAAACTCAAATTCACCGTCGGTAAAGAATTTAAGTCCGTTTTCCATTTCAAGCATTTTTGCTTTTGTATGATTTCCGTGTTCCTGCGGATATATGTAGTTAACATATTCTTTATCGGCACTGCTTTTAAACATTCCCACTTTTGTGTGATAATGCATATCGCAGTAGTTTTCGCCATCTCCCATAGCGTAATATGTGAATTTGTCATTTTTAACGGGTGATGTAAATTCGTATCCGAGTCTGGGAAGGTAAAAATCAACTGCGTCTTTAATTTTTCCGCAAATCATCACCCTCACGCATCCGTCCTCAAAAAATTCATACGTTGTTTCATAGTTAAAGAACGGTATTCTTGCAACGCCGGCAAGCGCTCCTTTTACTATTATCTTGTTTGAAGCAATTTTTGCCGAATAAACCTTTGAAAAGAGTTTATTCATATTTTCGCCCCAGACATTGTCTTCGTAAAGACCCCATTTGTATCGGATTTTTCTGTCGTTGTCTGTCGGAGCTCTCCATGTTGTAAGCTTAACAACATCCGAAAGCTGCTCTTTTCCGTCTTTAACAAAGCTTTCAAAATTGCCGTAATGCTTGTTAAACACGTAATTAAAGCCGTTTCCTTCTATGTGGATTTTTTCTTTATCCTCTTTAAATGCAGTAAGCGGTTTTCCGCATTTTATGCGCTTAATGCTGCAATTTAATTTGTGCTGCATAAATCCGACTTCATAAAGATTTTTGTCCATGAGATACACATTTAGATAAGCACCGAAATTGCAGTTTTTGGGAACATCAAACGGCATATCTATTTCGCACTCTTTATGCGGTTTTAGATTTATGCGGTATTCTTTTTTGTTAACGGTTTTTCCGTCAATTGCAAGCTTTAACACAAGCTTGTATTCATTAAGATTTGTAAAATCATATAAATTCTTAATTATAAGCTTATCTCCCGAAAGTTTTGTATCAAAATACTGATATGAGTATTTTGCGTTAAGCGAACCCGCCTTAAAACTTCTGTCGGAAAATACAAGTCCGTCACAGCAGAAATTATTGTCGTGCGTAAGTTCGCCGAAATCTCCGCCGTATTTCTGAACACCGTTTTCAATATACGTATGGTCTGCCCACTCCCAGATACATCCGCCGATAAATTTAGGATATTTGTAAATAAGCTCCATATAATCGTGAACATCACCGGGGCCGTTGCCCATTGCGTGAGCATATTCGCACAAAAACAGAGGTTTTTTGTTCTTTTTGCCATTAAGATACTTTTCGCATGCTTCAAATGAATAATACATTCCTGAATGTACATCGACGTTTGAATCGTCGCCTTTTCTCGAAGCGTCTTCACAGTGTATAAGACGTGTGTTGTCACGGTTTCTTGTCCACTTTATCATTTCGACATGGTTCGGTCCGTGACCGCTTTCATTTCCCGTTGACCACATAATAATGCACGGATGGTTTTTATCCCTTTCAACCATTCGCTCCATTCTGTCAAGATGAGCGTCCTTCCAGTCGGGTCTGTTGCAAAGCCAGCCGTCATATTCATCAACGTCATATGTGCGGTATCTTCCGCCGTCACGCGTGCAGAATCCGTGGCATTCTATATCTGTTTCGTCAATAACATAAAATCCCATTTCATCGCACATATTCAAAAACTCCGGCGTCGGAGGGTAATGAGACATTCTTACGGTGTTGATGTTTAACTGTTTCATCTTAACAAGCTCGTCTTTAAGCTCATCGTCAGTTAAATAATATCCGTTTTTCGGGTGTGTGTCGTGATGGTTTACACCCTTTAATTTTACGCTTTGTCCGTTTATTAAAAGTTCATGGCGTCTTGAAAACGAAATTTCTCTCATGCCGACTTTAATCGGTATATACTCTGTTTTGCCTTTTACAACAATAGTGTAAAGATGCGGTTTTTCGGCATTCCAGAGCTTCGGCCTTTTTATTTCGTCTATCTTCTTTGCGCCGTCATATATTTCGTAATTCTTTGCATTTACAAAAATATTTTTTGTATTTGCCTTTATTTCGATATCTTTAATGTGATTTTTTTCTCTTGACAAAAGATACACATCTCCGAAAATTCCCGAAAGTCTGAAA
>CABUQL010000186.1 GCA_902493665.1 uncultured Eubacteriales bacterium | reverse complement strand
TTTGGCTTGTCCGCCGAATCCTTGTCCGCAAAATTAAATGGTCGGGGTTGAGGGATTCGAACCCCCGGCCCTATGGTCCCAAACCATATGCGCTACCAAACTGCGCTAAACCCCGGAATCCCTTCTTTGATAAAAGCGACCCATATAGTATATAACATTTTCCGATTGTTATCAAACCCATTATTTTAGGATTATCTTATTTTTTCTAAATTTATCGCAGTTTTTTTACGTTTTTCTTCGTATTTCTCACAAAATCAAAAACAACAAGCACAAATACGGACATTCCCAGGTATCCGAAAAAAGGATAAAGACTGTCTATCAGCTTTGAAAATCCGAAAAGCGTCATAACCGACGAAATTATGCACATTAAACATAAGTTTCTCTTTTTCTTCTTTTTGCCCGACGGCATTACGAGTGCAAATCCGCTTGAAAGTGCGGTTGTTATCATTGCAAAAAACACCACAAAAACATAAAACACCTCAAAGGTTTTTCCGAATTTCCGGGCAATATGAAGCGCCGGCATATTGTATGACATAAAAATCGGCGGATTAATATAAAGCATCCACCAAAGAAGCAACATAATTGAAAAACCCGCAAAAGAAGTTATGGCAGACGTTGCAAAAACAACGGTTTTTTTGCTTTTGTAATACGGTGACATCTCGCAGATAAGCGCAAGAATACCAAGCGTGTTATAGCTTACATAAAGAAACGACGATGTTATAAAATTATCGGAATTTTTAAAAATGCAAAACGCCTCTTTTTCACGTATTGACAAAACAGAAAGCGCAATCATGCCGAAAATCATAACAGGCGTTAAAACCGATGATACATTTAGTATTGCCTCGTTGCCGTACAAGAATACAATACAGCAAAAAACCGACACTCCGAGTGCAGCATAAATTTTCGGAACAAGGAAAACTTCGTTTAAAATCTCGCCGCAGCCGGCAATCATAATGCAGTAAAACGAAAACATCAAAAAATAAGTTACAGTCATTGAAAAATATGCAAACGGTGTGTTTGAAATGCTTTTTATATATTCAAACGGAGTTTTGATACTTTGACGGCTGATTTTATTCATAACAAAAAAAATGTAAATTCCGAGCAGCAGCGAAGAAATGACAACTCCGAAAAAGCCCAGATGTCCGTAACAGGCAAAAAACGTTGATATTTCCTTTGCCGTTGCAAATCCCGCACCTATCACGGCGCCGAGAATGCAAAAGCTTAATCTTAAAGATGTTTTCAAGCAAACCACCCCTTTTTAAAGAATATGATTTTTTTGCGCTTAAATTCCCGAAATTTCCTGATTTTCCTTGACAAATTTGTCTTATTCCTTTAAACTAATATATTATAAGATTATCATATATAAAAGCATGCTTAAAAAATGCTATGCATTTATGTGTTATTCCATAACTTTAAGAAGGGAACGAAAAAAATGATAAACACAGATAAAACAATGGACAAAATCGTTGCTCTGTGCAAAAACAGAGGATACGTTTATTCCGGTTCGGAAATATACGGCGGTCTTGCAAACACATGGGATTACGGTCCGTTAGGCGTTGAATTTAAAAACAACGTAAAAAAAGCATGGTGGAAAAAATTCATCACAGAATCAAAATACAATGTAGGTCTTGACGCGGCAATTCTTATGAACCCTCAGGTTTGGGTTGCTTCGGGTCATGTCGGCGGATTCAGCGATCCTCTTATGGACTGTAAGGAATGTAAGAGCCGTTACAGAGCCGACAAACTCATAGAAGACTATTTCCACGACAAGGGCGAAAACGTTGTTGTTGACGGCTGGGACAGCGACAAAATGTATAATTTTATTGTTGAAAACAAACTTATATGCCCCAAATGCGGAAAAAGCAATTTTACGGAAATAAGAAAATTTAACCTTATGTTTAAAACTTTCCAGGGCGTTACGGAAGATTCAAAATCAGAAATTTTCCTTCGTCCCGAAACGGCACAGGGTATCTTCGTAAACTTTAAAAACGTTCAGAGAACAACAAGAAAAAAAGTCCCCTTCGGAATAGGACAAATCGGAAAATCTTTCAGAAATGAAATCACTCCCGGAAATTTCACGTTCAGAACACGTGAATTTGAGCAGATGGAGCTTGAATTTTTCTGTCAGCCCGGAAAAGACCTTGAATGGTTTGAATACTGGAAAAACTACTGCAAAAACTTCCTCTTAAGCCTTGGAATAAGAGAAGACAGCATTAAAATGCGCGACCATGAAAAAGAAGAACTTTCTCACTACAGCAATGCAACAACCGACATCGAGTTTATGTTTCCGTTCGGTTGGGGCGAGCTTTGGGGAATAGCCGACAGAACAGATTTTGACTTAAAGCAGCACATGAATCATTCGGGCGAAAATCTTGAATATCATGACCCCGTAACAAACGAAAAATACGTTCCTTACTGCATAGAACCGTCGCTCGGCGCAGACAGAGTTGCACTTGCATTTTTGGTTGAAGCTTACGACGAAGAAACAGTCGGCGAAAACGACACACGTGTTGTATTAAGGCTCCATCCCGCACTTGCTCCCGTAAAAGTTGCCGTTTTACCTCTTTCGAAGAAACTCGGCGACAAAGCAGAAGCACTTTACGATGAGCTTTCAAAACATTTCAACTGCGAATACGACGACGCGGGAAGCATCGGAAAACGCTACAGAAGACAAGATGAAATCGGAACTCCGTTCTGCATAACATACGATTTTGAATCAGAAGAAAAAGGCGCGGTTACGGTTCGTGACAGAGATACAATGGAACAGATTACGCTTAAATTTGACGAAATTGTACCTTACATCGAAGAAAAATTAAAATTTTAATTTAAAACCAGGTTTTAACTCCCGGTTTCCGGCTGACAGGACTTAAACATATCTGTTTTATGTTACCTGTCGCAAAACTATAAATTTTATATATTTAAAGGAGAAAAAGAAAATGTCAGAATTTATACTTTCGGGTTTTGCAGATGAAATCAATCCTATGCTTGACGTTCAGCTTAAAGTTATGAACGAACTTAATATCGGTCATATCGAAGTGCGCGGAATTGACGGCAAAAACATTTCAAAATACACTCCCGACGAAATCAAAGAAATAAAAAAGAAATTTGATGCGGCAAACATCAAAGTTTCTTCCATAGGCTCACCTATCGGAAAAATCCAGATTACAGATTCAATGGACGATCACATTGAAGAATTTAAAAACATTATAGAAATTGCAAAGATTATGGAAACAAAATACATAAGACTTTTCAGTTTTTATATGCCCAAAGATGAAGATCCGAAAAAATACCGTGACGAAGTTTTAAAAAGAATGAATATGTTTGTTGACACTGCAAAAGGCAGCGGACTTATTCTTCTTCACGAAAACGAAAAAGGCATTTACGGTGATGTTGCAGACCGTTGCCTCGACATACTCGAAAGCATTGGAAGCGACAGTTTAAGAGCAGTTTTTGACCCCGCAAACTTTGTTCAGTGCCATGAAGAAACATACCCGAGAGCATTTGATATGCTTAAAGACCACATTGAATATATGCATATCAAAGACGCTTTGGAAAACGGCGAAGTTGTTCCTGCCGGTATGGGCAAAGGAAAAGTTAAAGAAAT
>CABUQL010000185.1 GCA_902493665.1 uncultured Eubacteriales bacterium | reverse complement strand
TTTTCATTTTCGTTTCACCACCAAATCAATCAGTTTTTCTTTCGGATTTTTGTTTTCCGCATCAGTTGGGTTGATGATATGTTTAAGATGTTTTGAAAGCTCGTCCGCAGTTAAGTTTCTGATAAGTTCGCCGTCCTGCGCAACGGAAATTCTTCCCGTTTCCTCCGATACAACAACTGCAATACAGTCGGCAACCTCGGTTATTCCTATTGCGGCTCTGTGGCGTGTTCCGAGCTCCTGGCTCAGATTTGTCGCCTGAGTAAGCGGCAAAAAGCACGAAGCAGCCTTTATTTTGTTATCGCCTATTATAACCGCACCGTCGTGAAGAGGTGTGTTCGGAACGAATATATTTATAAGCAGCGACGATGAAACGTTTGAATCAAGCAAAACGCCCGTTCTTGCAATGTCGGCAAGCTTTGTTGTCCTCTCCAAAATCATAAGCGCGCCCGTTTTTGTCGATTTAAGATTAGATGCGGCTTTAACTATTTCGTCTATAACCTTTTCGGAATCAAATTCAGACTCTGTCGGAATTATTATTTTGCTCATGGTGCTTCTTCCAACCTTTTCAAGCGCTTTTCTAAGCTCGGGCTGGAAAACGACCAAAAGCGCAACAAGACCTACCTGCATGGTGTTTACAAGTATGAAATTAATTGCATTAAGCTTAAGCCACCCCGAAAGCTGCGTGGCAACTATAAGTATGACTATACCCTTTATAAGCTGAACCGCTCTTGTTTCGCGCACAAGCTTTACGCCTTTATAAACGATGTACGCAACAAGTGCAATATCGATTATATCTCTTACTCTTATCATGGCAAGATTTTGCATAAGAAAAGACAGCACCTTAAAATCACCCCGTCATTTGTTTTTTTGTGCCGGTTTTGCTATTTTTGCGGTTTTTATTTTGCAAAGCTACGGATTTTTCCGTTTTTATTCGGCAAATTTTCAGGCATCGGCAGATACAAGACTTTTGTTTTTTCATTGTGCAATGCCGAAAAACGGCTTTGTGCCGATTTGTCTGACATGGTGAAAAAACGCAAGTTTAGGCATGTTGTGTTTTTTCTTTCAATGCCAATGCCTGTATTTAAATACATGTAAATTTATTATACTACACTTGCGCTTTTTTTGCAACGGATTTTTTAATTAATTATTTTATTTATTGCATACGATGCCGTTTTAATGTCACTTTTTGTATTAAATGCGCCGATACTTAAGCGAACCGTTCCCGTAAGGTCGCTTCCTATCGTCTGATGCGCCATATATGCGCAGTGATATCCCGCACGCACGGCAATATCATATTCACTGTCAAGCCTTTGGGCAATTTCGGTTACGTCTTTGTCAAATGCATTAAACGACACAACGCCCGTTCTTCTCACGTTTGCAAGATATCCGAAAACATTTACGCCCCTTATTACCGACAAATCCTCCAAAAGAAGCTGCGTTAAAATTCTGTCGTGCTCTCTTATATTTGAAAGTCCGACGCCGTTTATAAATTTTATGCCTGCTCCGAGCCCCACAATTCCCGCAGTGTTAAGCGTTCCGCTCTCGAACTTGTCGGGATATTCGTCCGGCTGCGTAAAGAGCTTTGAAAAGCTTCCCGTTCCGCCCTCTTTTAAAGGGTTGAGGTTTACATTTTCGCTTATTAAAAGCGCTCCCGTGCCCGTCGGACCCATAAGCGCCTTATGACCTGTTATTGCAAGAAAATCAATGCAGTCTTTTTCCATATCTATAGGAAGTATTCCCGCACTTTGCGTTGCGTCCACCAAAAATGCAATGTTTCGTTTTCTGAGTTCCCTTCCTATCCCGGATATGTCGTTTACCGTTCCGCATACGTTTGAAACATGAACAAGACACACAAGCTTTGTGTTTTCTCTTATTTCGCCAAGAATACTTTCAAGACTTACTCTGCCGAAAACATCTCCTCTTGCAACCGAAAAAGAAATGCCCTTGTCCTTAAGAGAATAAAACGGACGCACAACCGAATTGTGTTCCATTGACGAAAAAACGGCATGGTCGCCCGGTTTTAAAAAACCTTTTATCGCAAGATTTAAACTTTCTGTTGCATTGCTTGTAAAAATGACATTTTCGCTTTTCGGCGCATTAAACATATCGCAGATAAGCTCTCTGCACTCATACACCTTTTCGCCCGCATATACGCAGGCTTTGTGTCCGCCCCTTCCGGGGTTTGCACAATAATTGTTAAGACAGTCCGCCACCGCAGACGTTACTTCGCGCGGCTTTTTTAAAGTTGTCGCACTGTTATCTAAATATATCAAAAAAACATCCCCTTCCGGAAAATTTGCCTTTATAAAACATATTGAGTTTTGGCTTCTGGTGCCTTACCTTATTTTTTTATAGTCCGATGCCCAAAAGGCACCTCTTGTTGAAACCTTAAGGTCATCTATTGCTTCAAAAATTATATTGATATCGCCGTAACCTGCCCTTAAAGAATATCCGCATCCCGAAAGCTGCATTGCCTTTGGCGTCTGTATTATATATACGGTTACTCCCATTTTTGAAAGATACTTTTTAAGTCTGTTTGCGCTTGTAAGCGAAGACAGAACCACAAGTATTTCATTCATATTTCTCTCCTCCTTATGCTTTCGCAAAGATTTTGTGTATATTACAGTTTATTCCGAAAAACAAGTTTTTGTTATCTTTTTCGATACAATTTTTGATTTTTTCCGTTAATTTTACAAAACTATTGATTTGTTTTTAAAAAATCTGTATAATAGATTTATGAAATTTTGAAAGGATTGTTTAATTTGTCTTTTTGGAAATCTTATGAACTCGCAGTTGATTTCGGAAGTTCAAACACCGCAGTAAGCATCAAAGGACGGGGAGTTGTGTTTAACGAACCAACCGTCATTGCCATAAACACAAAATCAAAAAAAGTTATCGCCATAGGCCACAAAGCAAAAAATATGCTCGGAAGAGAGCATGCGGACATTGCGGTTATAAAACCTGTTGAAAGAGGAATAATAAAAGACGTCAAAGCGGCGCGGATAATGATTCACTGCATTATTTCGCAGTGCTTAAAAGGAACTTTATTAAAACCGTCGGTTATGCTTTGCGCACCGAAAAACATTACAGAAACCGACAAAAAAACGTTTAGCGCGGCTTTTTGCTCGGCAGGCGCAAAAAAAGTGCACATTGTCCCCTCACCCGTTTCAACCGCAATGGGAAACGGATTAAACGTTACAAACCCGTCGGGAAGACTCATTGTAAATTTCGGCGGCGGAATATGCGAAATTTCAATTGTAACACTGGGAACGGTTGCCGTTCATTCGCAGCTTGACATAGGCAGTATGGATTTTGACAGAAAAATTATTGACTACATAAAAAACACCTACGAAATTCTCATCGGCGAAATTACTGCCGAAAAAATCAAAACATCTATCGGAAGTGTGCTTGAAAACGATGATGAGGAGTTTTTTATCGCAAAGGGAAAAAGTCTTTCCACAGGTCTTCCGTCCGTTGCAAGAATAACATCGGGTGAAATAAAACACATCTTTTTGGGCGACGCAAAAAAAATTGCCGAGGAAATACGCGACGTTGTTACAAAAGCTCCGGCAGAGCTTGTAAGCGACGTTGAAAAATACGGCATTATAATTACAGGAAA
>CABUQL010000184.1 GCA_902493665.1 uncultured Eubacteriales bacterium | reverse complement strand
AACTCACATAAGAAGTTTGTTTTGTTTTCATGTTTTACTTAATTCAACATCTATTGTAAGTTTTTTTGCCTACTTTTTTTCCAAAAAAAGTAGGTAGGTTAAATTGCAAGTCCGCCGTCAACTCTTATAACCTCGCCGGTAATGTAATCGGACGCAGAATCTGCAAGGAAAAACGCAAGATTTGCAACCTCGTCGCCCGTTCCCATTCTTGAAAGCGGAATCGACTCTTTTATAGCCTCGTTGTCCTGAAACTTTTCGGTCATGTCGGTTTTAATAAACCCCGGAGCAATGGCATTGCAGCAAATGTTTCTTGACGCAAGCTCGCGTGCAATTGATTTCGTAAGCCCTATTATTCCCGCCTTCGACGCCGAATAATTTGACTGCCCCGCATTTCCGATAATTCCGGCAATCGAACTTATGTTAATGATTTTTCCGTATTTCTTTTTAATAAGCAGCGGCGCACAATGCTTAATCATGTTGAACGCACCTTTTAAATTGACGTCCAAAACATCGTCATAATCAGATTCTTTAAGCTGCAAAATAAGTTTGTCGCGCGTAACACCGGCATTGTTTACCAAAATGTCAATACCGCCGAAAATCTCCTTGATTTTCGAAACTGTTTCCTTGCACTCGTCAAATGATGCAACATTGCATTTAAACTTTTCTGCTTTAACTCCGAACGATAAAGCCTCTTTTACAACCTCGTCAGCCTTTTCGTCGCTCCCTGCATATATTATCGCTATGTTTGCGCCCTCTTTTGCAAATCTTAGAGCAATTGCCCTTCCGATTCCTCTTGACGCGCCTGTTATAACCGCAGTTTTGCCGTTAATCATTTTCCTTCACCGCCTTCACAGTTGCTTGTAAACTCTCAGCATCGCTTACATTGTAAACTTTAACGTCCGGCGATATTTTCTTAATAAGCCCCGAAAGCGTTTTTCCGGCACCGACTTCTATAAACGTTGTAATACCGTCTTTAATCATATTTTCAACCGTTTCCTGCCATTTTACAGGACTTACAATTTGTTTTGCCATGTAACCTTTTACATCTTCGCCGTAAGGAAGAGATGTGAGATTTGCATAAACGGGAATACTGCATTCTCCTATCGCAAAATCCGAAAGCACTTTTTCAAATGAATCCGCCGCACTTTGCATGTACGGAGAATGAAAAGCCCCGCTTACGGGAAGGTCAACTATGCGGCATTTAACGTTTTCCATTGCCTTTTTGAATTCTTCTATCTGAGCCTTGTCGCCCGATACAACCGTCTGAACGGGTGAATTGAAATTTACGGGATATACGTTTTCAAACTTCTCGCAGACGTCGCACACGGTTTTACTGTCAACCTTCAAAACCGCCGCCATTGCAGTTTCGTGTTTTTCTGCGGCGTCCTGCATAAACTCGCCTCTTTTTTGCGTGATTTTAAATCCGTCCGTATAAGTAAATGCTTTTGCATAAGCAAGCGCCGGAATTTCACCGAGTGAAAATCCCGCAACCGCATCGGCATAAATATCGTTTGAATTTAGCGCAAGCGCACATGCAAGGTCAACAAGATAAAGACACGGCTGCGTGTTTGAAGTGATTTTTAAATCCTCGTCACTGCCCGAAAACATCATTTCAAGTATACCGTTTCTTATATTTTCACCGCAGTCAAAAAGCTCTTTTGCACTTTCGTTTGTGTCGTAAAGCGATTTTCCCATTCCGCTGTACTGTGCTCCCTGACCTGCGAAAACAAATGCTATTTTATCCATTGCGAAGCCCCCTTAAGTGTTTTTTCGGTTTCGTCAAATATCTCTTCTATTATTTCCTTGCAGGTCTGCTCTTTTGTGACCATTCCCGCAATCTGTCCGGCAAGGAAACATCCTTTTTCCGTGTCGCCGTCAACTGCCGCAAGCCTTAATGCTCCGACAGCCATTTTTTCAAGATCGTCATCTGAAATATCGGAATATTCCGCTTTGGCATATTTTTTGGAAAACGGCGTTTTAATGCTCCTTACAGGGTGACCTAGCCTTTTTCCCGTTACAATTGTTGAAATGTCGCTTGCTTTTAATACCTTTTCTTTATAGGCATCGCTAACGCCGCACTCTTTTGCAACAAGAAATCTCGTTCCGAGCTGAACTCCCTGAGCACCGAGCATAAACGCAGCGGCAACACCTCTGCCGTCACCTATTCCGCCGGCGGCAATAACGGGAATATCAACAGCATCGCAAACCTGCGGAACAAGCGGCATTGTGGTCTGTTCGCCGACGTGTCCGCCCGACTCTCCGCCTTCGGCAACAACTGCGCACGCACCGAGTTTTTCAACTTTTTTTGCCATTGCGCACGATGCAACAACCGGAATAACCTTAATTCCCGCCGCAAGCCATTTTTCCATATATTTTGCAGGATTTCCCGCACCCGTTGTAACAACCTCTATTTTTTCTTCAACAAGAACGTCCGCAATTTCGTCCGCATAAGGACTTTGAAGCATCAGATTCACTCCGAACACTTTATCTGTAAGACTTCTTGCAATTTTTATCTGTTCTTTTAAATATTTTCCGTCGTATGCCATTGCCGAAATAAGTCCGAGTCCGCCTGCTTCCGATACCGCAGCCGCAAGCTTTCCGTCGGCAATATGCGCCATTCCGCCCTGGAAAATCGGATATTTAATATTTAACATATCGCAGATTTTAGTATGAATCATATTTATCTTCCTTTCGTAATAACCGCTTTTACCATTTTACAATGCATGCACCGCTTGAAAGACCGCCGCCGAATGCCGTCATAACAATTAAATCGCCTTTTTTAAGCTTGCCCGAGCGGACAAGTTCATCAAGTGCCAAAGCAACGCTTGCGCTGGAGGTATTTCCGTATTTTTCAATGTTGCAGACAACTCTGTCTTCATCAATTCCGAGTTTTTTTGCGGCAAAACGTATAATTCTGATGTTTGCCTGATGCGGAACTATATAAGCAATGTCTTTGATATCAAGATTATTTTCGTTAAGAAGGTCTTTGATGTCATCTGTCATTGCGTTTACCGCAAATTTAAATGTTTCCTGACCCTTCATTCTTATATATTCGCCGCCCGTTTTCATTGTATTAAAAGGTGAAAGCGATTCCGACGAAGGTATGCTTATAACACTGTCGCCGCCTATTGTTTTAAGCTTTGAAGCAATGTATCCGTCGCCTTTTTCCAAAACTGCGGCACCTGCTCCGTCACCGAAAATAACGCAAGTGTTTCTGTCGGTATAATCAACCATTCTGCTTATTTTTTCGGCACCGACAACAAGTATTCTTTTATAGCGTCCCGTTTCAAAATATGCCGCCGCCGTTTCAAGCGCAAACAAAAAACCGCTGCATGCGGAGTTTAAATCAAACGCCGGGCAGGTGGCTCCTGTTTCCATCTGAACAATTCCGCCTACGGTAGGACAAATACTGTCGCCGCTGATTGTGGAGGCTATTATAAGGTCAAGTGTACCGGGCTCAACATTTGCAGCCTCAATAGCTCTTTTTGCTGCCTGCACCGCAAGATATCCTGTTGTTTCGTCAGTACACACGTGTCTTGTTTTTATTCCTACTCTTTGCGTAATCCACTCGTCGTTTGTTTCAACCATTTGCGACAAGTCGTCATTTGTAATGATTTTCTCCGGAACGTATCCGCCGGTTCCGAT
>CABUQL010000183.1 GCA_902493665.1 uncultured Eubacteriales bacterium | reverse complement strand
GTGCGGTTAAGATTTTGGAAGAAAACAAAGAACTTATTGGTTATGAAGAACTAAAGACGAGAGATACCGTTGCAAAAGTTTCAATTGTCGGCGCAGGTATGATTAATAATCCCGGAGTTGCCGCAAAAATGTTTGAAGCGCTTTACGAAGCAGGAATCAATATTCATATGATAGCAACATCGGAAATAAAAGTTTCAGTTTTAATAAGCGAAAGAAACGTTGAAAAAGCAGTAAATGCAATTCACGACAAATTCAATTTAGGCAACTGATTAATAAAAAACACTATCAAAGGGGATATGCATTAAGCTTAAATGTGTATGCCCTCTTTAATATGCAATTTGATGGGGAATAATATGAAAAATATTAATGAAAACAATAGTGCCGGTCTTATAATTGAAGGACGAAATCCCGTAATGGAGGTTTTAAAATCCGGCAGACAGATTGATAAAATATTTGTTAAAAAAGGCGAGATAACAGGTTCGGCAACGAAAATCTGCGCAATTGCCAAAGACAGAAAAATTCCTGTTTCTTTTGTTGAAAAAGCAAAACTTGATTCTCTCAGCGAAACGGGTGCACATCAGGGCGTTATGGCATTTTTGCCGGCAAGAGAATATGTCAGCGTTGATGACATTTTAAATGCGGCAAAGGAAAAAGGCGAAAACAACTTTATAATAATAGCCGATGAAATATCCGATCCGCATAATCTCGGAGCGATTATAAGAACCGCAAACGGAGCCGGTGCCGACGGTGTTATAATAAGCAAGCACAGAAGTGCGGGACTTACAATGACCGCCGCAAAAGCGTCTGCAGGTGCAATTGAATACACTCCCGTTGCAAAAGTAACAAATATCGCAAGCGCAATTGACAAGCTTAAAAAGAACAATATCTGGGTAATTGGTGCCGACATGGACGGCACAAACTCAATTTACGAGCAGGATTTTTCCGGTAACATAGCAATTGTGATCGGAAACGAAGGAAAGGGAATTTCAAAAATTGTAAAAGATAAATGCGATTTTCTCGTTAAAATCCCGATGCACGGTCAGGTGTCATCACTTAATGCGTCTGTTGCGGGAGCGCTTATGATATATGAGGCTGTTAGATACAGACAAAGTAAATAGTTATCCTAATTATTAAAAGGAGGGATTGCCTTGAAGGCAATAATTACTGTACTCGGTAAGGACAAAGTTGGAATAATAAGCGGTGTGAGCACTGTTTTAAAAGAACTTAACGTAAACATTTTAGATATTTCGCAAACAATTTTAAATGATATGTTTACAATGATAATGTCGGTTGATTTAAAAAATGCCGTTTCTGATTTTTCGTCAATTTCAAAACGTATGGAAGACGAAGGGGAAGAACTCGGAGTAATCATTAATATACAACACGAAGATATTTTCAATTCAATGCACAAAATATAAAGGAGGTTGCCTTTAATGCTCAATCAGAATGAAATTATGGAAACCTTCAATATGATTTCCAAAGAAAATCTCGACATCAGGACGATTACAATGGGAATTTCGCTTTTGGACTGCATTGACAGTGACATTAATAAGTTGTGCGATAAGGTTTATGATAAAATTGCAACCAAAGCAAAGGATCTTGTAAAAGTCGGAAATCAGATTGAAACCGAATACGGAATACCGATTATAAACAAGCGTATTTCCGTAACTCCCGTAGCGCTTATAGGCCACGGAAAAAGCAGCGAAGATTACATAAAAATTGCAAAAACTTTAGATAAAGCCGCAAAAGAAGTCGGAGTTAATTTTATCGGCGGATTTTCGGCGCTGGTACATAAAGGATTTACGGTAGGAGATACTGAACTTATAGAGGCTATCCCCGAGGCTCTCGCTTCAACCGATATGGTTTGTTCGTCCGTTAATATCGGAAGCACAAAAGCGGGAATTAATATGGACGCCGTTAAAAAAATGGGGCAGATAATTAAAAAAACTGCCGAGCTTACTGCTGAAAATGACGGATTCGGATGTGCAAAACTTGTTGTTTTTGCAAATGCGGTTGAAGATAATCCGTTTATGGCGGGGGCT
This sequence comes from uncultured Eubacteriales bacterium, assembly GCA_902493665.1. GTDB lineage: Bacteria > Bacillota > Clostridia > UMGS1810 > UMGS1810 > SIG430. The sequence continues at coordinate 1,628 of CABUQL010000183.1, read as the reverse complement.
TTTCACGGCGTAGGCGAGGCCGAATGTGTTATAAACGTCGGTGTAAGCGGCCCCGGAGTTGTAAAATGTGCTTTGGAAAAAGTTAAAGGCGCCGATTTTGAAACAGTTGCCGAAACAGTTAAGAAAACTGCGTTTAAAATTACAAGAATGGGCAATCTTGTTGCTAAGGAGGCTTCAAAACGTCTCGGCGTGCCTTTTGGAATTGTCGATTTGTCACTTGCACCGACACCTGCGGTCGGCGACAGTGTTGCATATATACTTGAAGAAATGGGTCTTGAAAAATGCGGTGCTCACGGCACAACCGCAGCACTTGCACTTTTAAATGACGCCGTTAAAAAAGGCGGCATTTTTGCTTCATCGTATGTCGGCGGACTCAGCGGTGCATTTATTCCCGTAAGTGAAGATGCCGGCATGATAAGTGCAGCAGCAAGCGGCGCTTTGTCAATTGAAAAGCTTGAAGCAATGACTTGTGTATGCTCTGTCGGTCTTGATATGATTGTTATACCGGGCGATACAAGTGCTTCAACAATATCGGCTATTATTGCCGATGAAGCCGCAATTGGTATGATAAACAACAAAACAACTGCGGTAAGGGTTATTCCGGCACCGGGAAAAAGTGTCGGCGATGTAGTTGAATTCGGAGGTCTTTTGGGTACAGGTCCTGTTATGAAGGTCAGCCCGCTTGACAGCTCCGCTTTCATAGACAGGGGCGGAAGGATTCCTGCTCCGATTCATAGTTTACGCAATTAAGAAGGTGATGTAAAAATGACTAATAACTTGATTGAAAGAATTATTGAAGTTGAAAAAAAGGCTAACGGTATTATAGGAACGGCACAAATAGATGAAAAAGACGTCAGCGATGCGGTTGCCAACAGAAAAAAAGAACTTGCCAAAAGATATGAGCAGCTTCTTTGCGATACCGTGCAAAAAGCAAAAGATGAGGCTATGGAGGAAAACAAAGCCGAGATCGAAAAGCTTGGCAAGGATATTGAATCCAAAAAGAAGAAATTGAAAGAAAAATACGATTCCAATTTCGAAAAATGGGTCAATGACTTGTTTGAAGAAATTTTAAGGTAGGTGTTTTTATGCTTTCGGAAGTAATCAGCAACTCGGCGCTTTGTACCAAAATAAAGTGTATGCTTGGAAAAATGCTTGATACCGATGATTATGAAATGCTTCTGAAATCCTCCAACGTTAACCAGATTGCGCAAAAGCTTAAGGAATACGATACGTTTTCCGATGTTTTGCAAGATGTTGACTCTCAAAAAATTCACAGAGCCGACCTTGAGTTTTATTTGCAGACGGAATTTATTTTAGAATTTAAAAAGCTTTATAATTTTTCCGGAAACGAAACAAAAAAATTCTATGATATGTACTTTCGAAAGATAGAACTCGATATGCTCAAAACAATTGCCAGAGATGTTAACATCGGTTTGGTTCATAAGGAAGAAATAAATAAATTTGTTCAGAAACATATATCGTACGATGTCTCTTACATGCGTTCTTCCGCTTCGCTTAACGAACTTGTTGAAAAGTTAAAGTATTACGGCAGAAACAAAGTGCTCTACAATATGCTTAAAACGCATAAAAAAATTACTGTTTTTGACTTTGAAATGACACTTGATATT
>CABUQL010000182.1 GCA_902493665.1 uncultured Eubacteriales bacterium | reverse complement strand
AGCGTATGTAAAAGCAAATGTCGATGTTCCCAATTCATACAATTCAAATATAAATAACGGCGATGACAACATAACGATTATTCAGGATATCCACGACAAGGAAAGAGCAATCAGTTCGCAAACAACTTATGACACGCTTATTAAAAACTATGTTGCGGATAACACGGCGGCAAACAATAACACGATAGATGCCGAGCAATGTGATGAAATCGTTAAAATATTTTCTTCGCCGGCACCGGGCTCGGTTGATTACGCTGAGTATCAAAAGCCTTAAAGAGCTTTACAATACGGCATTTTCTTTAATTGACGATTACAACTCATATGTTCCGTCGGTTCATATTGAGTCGCTTACGGGTATCAGATACTATGAAAATGTGTATGCATCTTTTTATAACCTTATAGCAATAATTATAGGATTTGCACTTTCGTGCATTTTGGCAATTACAACAGAAGTTATGAAAAGATACGCCAAATTTGAAAAAAGAAAAAAAGATTCGGATGAAGATGACGGTGATTTTGAAACGCTTGAAGAAGCGTCGGTCATTTCGGATATCTGCGGCGATGAAATTTCAGATTAGCATTTTCATACCGAAAAACGGAAGTTTCGGCACTAAAGAGACGAGCCCGATATGCCTTTGATTTGTTAAATCCCGTTTTTTAAAACTTGCCGCCTTGAAAGGCGGGTTTTATAAGAAAAAAGTAAAAACCAGGACGGTGAAAAATGGTAGGAATCATACTTTACGGTGCATTTGAGCTTGCGCCGTATGCAAAAAAATATACTGATATTCTTGATAAAATCGGCGAAAAATACGATTTAATCGGCTGGCGACGTGATGAAGTGCCCGTTTTTGAGGGCGAAAATGTATTTATGTATGAAGGTAAGTCTTCAAAACGTTATTCGCCGGTTGTGTCAAAGATAAGTCCCGCATTTGGTTTCAGGCGTTTTGTAAAAAGCATTTTAAAAAAGAAAAAATACGATAAGCTGATAATTCTTACAACGCAGAGCGCAATTCTTCTTTTTGACGTTTTGCTTTTCAGGTTTAAGGGCAGATACATTTTTGACTACAGAGATAAGTCATATGAATATATAAAGCCTTACAGAATGCTTGTTAACGGTATTATAAAAAATTCCAAAGAAACGGTTATTTCATCAAAATGGTTTGCCGACAATTTAACCGACAAAAAAGACTATATAATAACGCACAATTTTTCGGAAAATTCTTTAAAATACCGCAAAACCATATTTGATAAAAAGAAAACCGGCGAAAAGCTGACTGTTGGATATATCGGTGCTTTAAGGTCGTTTGAATATCACAAACATCTTATTGACTGTTTTAAAAATGACGAAAGGTTCGAGTTTCACATTTACGGCTGCGGCGATGATGTTTCACGTCTTAAAGAGTATGCAGAAACCGCAGATAACGTTTTTGTTCACGGTGCATACAAGGAAAGTGAAAAATATTTAATAATCGAAAAATTTGATATAATGTGCTACAACTATCCTTACAGTTATGTAAATGACGGCGCTGTTGCAAACAAGTATTACGATGCTCTTATAATGAAAAAGTTTATGTTTGTAAATCCCAAAACAAAACTCGGAAAATTTATTGATGATAACAATTTGGGCGTCGGAGTTTCGGAAGACGGTTCAAACATAAGCAATGTTATATACAACGCGTATTTTAAAACCGATGCACAAAAATTTTCAAAAACGTGCGATTATTATCTTGAAAAATACATTTCGGAGGATACGGCATTTTACGAAAAAATTGAAGATGCTCTTGAAAACTGATATGAAAAAAATACTTATAGTAAACAACAATATGCATATCGGCGGAATACAAAAGTCGCTTTTAAACCTTGTTTGCGCTCTTAAAGACAAATATGACATAACGCTGATGCTTTTTTGCGATATCGGAGAGCTTTTGGAATTTGTACCGAAAGAAGTAAAGATTTTACACGGTAACATCTTTTTAAAAACGCTCGGAATGACAAATGATGAGGCAAAAAGATCGGGATTTTTAACATATGCGCTAAGGTCGGCATTTACGGTTATGACACGCATTTTTAAAACGAAATTTACGTTTAACTTAATATCAAAATTTCAAAAGTTAAACGGTGAATATGACTGTGCCGTATCTTTTATGCAAAACGGCTGCGAAACGTATTTTTACGGCGGCTGCGCAGAGTTTGTGCTAAAAAGTGTTAAGAGCAAAAACAAATTATGCTATCTGCACTGCGACTTTTTAAATTACGGCGGAAACACAAAATATAACCGCGATACTTTGCGTAAATTCGATAAAATCGCGGTTGTTTCAAATTCCGTCGGCGAAAAGCTTTTAGAGGCAATGCCCGACGTTAAAAACAAGGTTTACACCTCGTGCAATTTTATGAACTATGATGAAATTGATGTTTTAAAAAATGAATACAAGCCAAATCTTGATAAAAGCAAAATCAATATTTTTACGGCAGCAAGATTAAGGCACGAAAAAGGCATATTGCGTATGATGCCGATATTTAAAAACATAAAAGAAAAAAACAAAAATTTTGTGTGGTACGTTGCCGGCGACGGTCCCGACAGGGAAACGGCAGAAAAACTTTTGAAAGAATACGACCTTTTTAAAAATGTTGTTTTTCTCGGAAATCTTGTAAATCCGTATCCGTATTTTTATAATTGCGATATACTCCTTGTTCCGTCGTATGATGAGGCGGCACCGATGGTTTTTTATGAATCGGTGTATTTGGGCACTCCGGTTTTTACAACTGATACCACTTCTGCACGCGAAATGATAGAAAGTATTGATGCAGGGTGGGTTTGCGAGAATAATGATGAAAAAATCGAAGAAAATCTTTTAAAAATAATAGACGGTTTTAAAGCAAAAAATCTGGTTAAAGCCGATTTAAACAATAATAAGGCGTTTTTGCAGTTTGAAAAACTTGTCGGAAAATAAACTATGGAAAGCACATATGAAAAAATAACAGGGGAGGAATTTTAATGTCATTGTATCAGGATATACTTTCAGGAAAAGAAAAAATATCTGTTGTGGGGCTCGGATATGTCGGTATGCCTCTTGCGGTTGCGTTTGCAAAAAAAGCCAGCGTTATAGGTTACGATTTAAGCGAAAAAAAGATAAATCTTTACAAAAGCGGCATAGACCCGACGGGCGAAGTGGGGGACGACGCCATTAAAAACACAAAAATACTTTTTACATCGGACGAAAAATCGCTGAAAGAAGCAAAGTTTCACATTGTCGCCGTTCCAACGCCTGTAAATCAGGACCATACGCCTAATCTTTCTCCTGTAGAAAGCGCCAGCAGGACGGTGGGAAGAAATCTTACAAAAGGCTCAATAGTAGTTTTTGAATCTACGGTTTATCCAGGTGTAACAGAGGATGTGTGCGTGCCGATTCTCGAAAAAGAGTCGGGGTTAAAATGCCCCGATGACTTTAAAGTCGGATATTCGCCCGAAAGAATTAATCCCGGCGACAAGGTTTACAGACTTGAAAACATAAGAAAAATTGTGTCGGGAATTGACAAATAATCGCTTTCGGAAATAAAAAATATTTACGATATCGTAATTGAGGCGGGCACTTTTCCCGTTTCGTCAATTATGACCGCTGAAGCAGTAAAGGTTGTTGAAAACTCCCAGCGTGATATAAATATTGCTTTTATGAACGAGCTTGC
>CABUQL010000181.1 GCA_902493665.1 uncultured Eubacteriales bacterium | reverse complement strand
AATCTCATTCACATCAAACTTGCTTCCGTCGAGCGCATATCCGTTTGACACACAGGCGTCTTTGTATCTTATTACCACTTCCGCAGAGTAGGTCTGTATTCTGCTTACGTAGAGTTTTGACAAAATTAAAGAGCAGATTACAGTTACAACTATAAACAGTTTGTGTTTAAAAATATACTTAATTAAATCCAAAACCGTAAGTTTCATATTAATCCTGTTTATTTTTGAAATAACTTCAATGGCTTTCTTTGCCGATTTTGTTTTCTTGTAAATGTAACTGTGGGCAAATTCCATATAAAGTATTATTAAAAACGCAAAAACAAATCCGAATACCGCAAATTTTATAATGACAGAAATGTTTAAAACTTTGCTTCTGTCTGCAATTTTATATGAAAAATAATTTTCTGTTTTGTATTTTAAATATTCGTTGTCAAGATTATATATTTTTTGCGCAAGCGCTTTAAAATTCTGCACAATTTTATTTAAGTAAGTGTCAGTGTATTCTAAAGTTTTTTCGCTTATTCCCTCCGATTTTGAAAGCGAAGTGTTTTGCTTTTTATAATCGTCAAGCTTTTTTGAAATTTTAGACGCTTCCATTCCGACGTTATATGAGCTTTTTGCCAAATCGTCAATTCCCGTTTTCGTTCTGCTCATATAATAACTGTTTGTGTTATCAATTGACGGCACAAATGCTATTGCCGCAATTTTTGGATCATACAGCTTAAGTGCGTCTTTTGTTATGTTTGACTCTGCAATTTTCTTTTTATAATCAACCGTATTTTTGTCGGTAAGATATTCAATCTTTTTTATAATCTGCGGACGGTCTTTTGAAATGCCGTTTTGCATTACGTATGAATTAAATTTTTCAAGCTTAACATCTTTAAAATTTGTAAGCTCGTCTTTTACCGTATCAAAATTCAAATTGTCGTCCGAACGGAAACTTCTGTTTTCTTCCTTGTGGTCTTTTACAAGACCGAGCATTTCCTGCGCTCTGTTATACAAAACCGTATAAATTTCGGAATAATCGTATCCCGTAAAATCATAGCTTTGCTCGCCATACTTCAAAATTGAGTTGTTTTCGGCGTGATTTTTTGTAAAATACTTTTCGTAGCTTTTTGCGAGCGCCTGCAAAAACTCGTATGTTTCGTTTCCCGCAAGCTTATTTTTCTGCGAATAATAAATGTAATAAGTTGTGGGAATGTACGATCCTCTCATACCGTCGCGTATATCTGAAACAACATTTTCCATTGTTTTTTGTGAAAATTTTGAGGTGATAAAAATTCTCTTTCTTATTTCGTCATTTGAAACATTTTTTATTTTTAAATTCTTTTTTGCTTCGTTTAGAATTTCATCGTTTGACATCTCCGAAATATTAAATCTGCTGCCGTCGGGATTTAAGCCCTGCTCCGCACCGGGATAATTAAGGCTTACCGTCATCGATTTTAAATTTGACAAAACAAAAAAGTGATAAGATTCGCCGATTATTGCAAAAAGCACTGCCACGATTATCATAAACGTAAAGTATTTCTTTTTAAAAAGGCGGTAAATTGTGTTAATCATTTTCAAATCCTCCTTTGTAATCATTTTCGTCGGTGCAAGAAGCATTTTCCAGCTTTCTTTTTGCCAAAAACCTGTCTTGGGGAAGCGTTCCATAAAAAGACAATGCGCACATCATCATTATATTTAAATAAGGCTTAAAAACATAGAACGTAAGCGACATCGAAAAAGCAAGAAGCGCCGTCATGCCCGCCATATAAACAGGGTCTTTGTTGTAATTTCTTGCAATACACAAAACAATTACCGCAAGAAAGAGCAAAAGCCCGATAATTCCTTCGTCGTTTAGTATCTGAATATATGCATTGTGCGCAACACCGTTTGAAAATCCCGCGCTGTACATTATCGAATATGTTGAAAAAATGCCCGACCCTCTTATTAATCTTTCGGGTCTTTGCATTGTATAGTCGGTAAGAAACTGCCATATTTCAAATCTGCCGCTGCCGCCGTCGGATTTAACCGATGACACCGTGTATCTTTCGCGGACATCTTCGGGAAGCGTCGGCATAACCGCAGTGTAAAATATTAAAACCGAAAAAACGGTTGCAATTACAAGCGAAAGTCTTGTTTTCAGGCTTTTTATTCCGATTAAAACGTATATCAAAAGTCCGATAAAGATTCCGATTAATCCGCCTCTTGAGCCCGTTTTAAGTATGGCGTAAAACGAAAGTGCGATTAAAACTATATATGCATACCAAAATTTTTCTTTTTTGATTATTCTCTTAACACTTATTAAAATCGGCATAATAAGATATGCGCAAAACTGGTTTTGGTCTTCTTCAAATCCGAATATTTTTATAACCGTTCTGCTTTCGGATTGGCTTACAACTTCTTTTGAAGTGAGACACGCATAAACGCATATTACTCCGACCAAAATCCATGCAGTTTCCATAAGATGCTTTTCCCTGCTGTTGTAAACGCGTATTGTTATAAGAAGAAGCATAAGTGCACCGAGCACCATATCTTTCGTTGTTGTTACGGTTATGTCTTCGGCATACACCGTTAAAAGACCAACCGTATATAATATGTAGATTCCGTAAAAAAAGTGAATATAATTAAACGTCAGCTCGCTCTTCCCCATTAAAATACGCAGCGAAAGAATGAGCACAACGGGAAAAGTTACAAGCTTTAAAAGCGAACCGAAAGGAGTTGTAACCACCGTAAAAGGAAGGCATACAAAATAAATGCATGCCAAAAGGCAGTCTAAACTTATTTTTTTGTCTCCTTTTATTTTCATATCAAATTCCTTTTTATTTTATCCAAAGTTATTTTTATCGGACGCATTGCTGATTTTATTTGCCACTTTAAAGTGTTCATTTGCCATATTTTTAAGTGATTTAATATTATTTTTGAAATTTTTAAATTATATTTATATTTTTTAAAAATGCCAAGTCCGCTGCCGGTAAGTCCGTTTCCCGACTGAAAATAGCAGTAAATGCGGTTTTCGATAAACAATGCGCTTTTTGCACGTGTATAAGCTTCGATGCAAAAAGCCAGATCCTCTGCCGTCAAAAAGTCTTCTCTGAATTTTAAATCTTTTAAAATATCCCTTTTAAAAACCGACAAACACTGTTAAGACTTATTCCTTCAATAAATTTAGGATAAACCTCCGCTTTAAAATCCGTTTTCTTATAAAATTTTGGTTTCAGGCAAAAATCTGCATCAAAATCACGAAATTCATTTTCATAAATGCGTTCATATTCAAACCTTAAAGCATCGGGATTATATTTTTCAAGGCAATTGCAAATTATTTTAACTGCGTTTTTTGCATACCAATCATCGGAATCCAAAAATGTTACATACTCTCCGCTTGCAGCATCAAGACCGATATTTCTGACTTTTGCAACACTGCCCGAATTGGTTTTTAAATCTATGATTTTTATTTTATCTTTATAATTTTCCAAAATTTTTCCCGTTAAATCCTTTGAGCCGTCGTTTACAACAATTATTTCGCAAGTTTCGCTGTGAGAAATAACAGACTTTAGGCATCTCTCGATATATTTTTCCGCATTATATGCAGCAATTATAACAGAAAGTTTAAAAATAAAAATCCACCTCCGGGCACGGCAAAAAAAGTTTTGCTTTTAAAACCATCATTTTTAAAATACGCTTTTTAATACGCTTTTTAAAAATTTTTAGTTGTTATCT
>CABUQL010000180.1 GCA_902493665.1 uncultured Eubacteriales bacterium | reverse complement strand
GTAAAGAACCCCATTTCTCTGCCGAGTTTGTTGTGGTCGCGTTTTTTTGCTTCTTCCAAAGCTTCAAGATGAGCCTCTAAATCATCTTTAGAAGTAAATGCAGTACCGTAAACCCTCTGAAGCATTTTTTTGCTTTCATCGCCTCTCCAGTATGCACCCGTAACGCTTAAAAGCTTAAAAGCTTTAACTTTTGAAGTGTCAAAAAGGTGAGGACCTGCGCAAAGGTCCGTAAATTCGCCTTGTTTGTAAAATGAAATTTCTTCGCCTTCGGGTAAATCCTTTATAAGTTCAACTTTGTAAGGTTCATCTTTTTCTTCCATAAAAGCAATTGCTTCATCTTTAGGAAGAACGAATCTTTCAAGTTTTATTCTTTCTTTAACGATTTTTTTCATTTCTTTTTCAATTTTTGAAAGGTCATCGTTCGTAAACGGAACTTCTGTGTCAAAATCATAATAAAATCCGTTTTCGATAGCAGGACCTATAGCAAGCTTTGTATTAGGATAAAGACGTTTTACGGCCTGTGCAAGTATGTGCGAAGCCGTGTGTCTTAAAATGTCTTTGCCTTCCTGATCGTCAAATGTTACAAATTCAACATTGCAGTCTTTGTCAAGCGCATGTGTCATTTCGCATACTTTTCCGTCAACAATAGCCCCAAGAGTGGTTTTGGTCATCTCTTTGTCCAGATCTTGAAGCAGATCGAATAATGTTGTGCCGGTAGCAGCCGTAACTTTCCTACCGTCTTTTAATGAAATATTAATCATATAAAACCCCTCCCAAGGATAAATTTAAACTAACTTTTATTATATGTGTTTTTGCGAAAAAAGTCAAGTGTTTTTGCTTTTTGAATGACGTTTTTGCATTTATAAAGATATCTTTAAAATGATTTCTTCTCACTTTTTGGACGGTTTTCTTTCAAAAAAACCGAAAACAGCAGACGACAAAGAATTCGACACCGCTATTGCCATCGCCATAAGTGTGAGATTTATAAAAGTGTTCGTACCGAGCTCCATTGCTTTATCGTAGTTTGAATTGATAATGCTTTGCATTGTCTGATATACGCCCGAACCCGGGACGAGCGTGTAAATTCCGATTACAATAAAGACAGTTGACGGTGATTTTGCAGCTTTTGCAAAAATAAAACTTGCAAGCGACAGTATAAAAGTTGCGGCAAAATAAGCGATTTTCGAATCTTTAATAAGCAAAAATACTGCATATGAAATGCATCCTGCAACGGCGGAATAAAGTGAAATTTTTATATCCATATCAAGCATAATTCCGACAAAAAAAGTTGCCGCAAAACTTATTAATAAGCTAATTAACATAACTTCACCTTCCTTTTAAAAATGCACAAGATACATAATCATTGACGCCCCGACCGCAAGCGATACGGCAACAAGTATTGATTCGGCAAATCTTGCCATGCCCGATATTAAATCGCCGGTTATAATATCTCTGACAGACGTTATAAGCGATATTCCGGGGAAAAGCGGCAGCATTGATGCAATAACCACTACGTTAAAGCTTGACATCGGGAAAAAGAAAGAAGACATCTTTGCAACGACTGCGGAAATTATGCCGCCTGCAAGATTGGTCAAAAACAGAGAGCTTCTGCTGTTTTTAAAGGCAAACGACATCAGGCACGAAAACAGTCCTCCGACAAGCGAAAACACAAATTCGGTCTGCCCGCCGCCGAGAAGAAGAGAAAACAAAGCTGCACTCATTGCCGATCCGACAACAACTTTAAAAACAGATATTTTGCTTTCTTTAATTTCGTTGAGCTTTTTTACACCGTCGTCAAAAGTGTACGTTCCGCTGCTTATAAGACGTGATAAATCGTTAAGCTTGTTTACCTTGTTTAAATCAAGTCCTCGCTTGTTTACAACTTTTGTGCCTGAGTGATGTTTTCCGTCGGGCGTTGTGATATCAATTGCAACCTGTGTAGGAACGGTAAAAACTTCAATAGCACCTTCGCCGATTTTTTCAAACATATAGTTTACGGCTTCGTAGCATCTGTATGTTTCTGAACCGCTTTCAAGATAAGCTGCGGCAAAGTTTAAGAAAAAGTCCAGTGTTTTCTCAGCTTCCATATTTTTGCTCCAATCTGATATTTATACATAAAGTATATTACTTTTTGCGAGAAATGTAAACACAAACGGAAAAATTAAAAGGAAAAAAGATTAAATGAAACCAAAAATTATCCGGCATTACTAAATTTGGACAAAAAAATATCCCGATTTTAAATCGGGACAAGTCCTTTTATAAAAAAGGAGGGAAAATGAAAAAAGTTTGTTGTGTTTGGTATGGTTATATAATATCATCTGCGTGCAAAAAATGCAATTGATTTTTTGTACTAATTTCATAAAAAATACATCGAAATTTTGTGCAAGTTTCACAAAGTGCATGCTTTTTGATCAGTTTGCGAGGATTTTTGATACTTTTCTTTTGATTCTTTGCAGAGCATTGTCAATAGATTTTTCACTTTTTGATAAAAGATTTCCTATTTCACTGTAGCTTTTTCCTTCAAGATAAAGCGAAAGAACGTTGATTTTTCTATCTGTTCTTCGATATTTGAAAAGCTTTCTTTTGTTATCATGATTTCTTCGGGATCGAAGTTTTTGTTTTCAACAATTGTGTCTAAAAGAGTTTGCTCGTTTTCATCGTCATAAATCGGCTTGTTTAATGAAATATAAGAATTGAGCGGAATATGTTTTTGACGTGTTGCCGTCTTAATGGCAGTTATTATCTGTCTTGTAACGCAAACCTCGGCAAATGCCTTAAATGAGCAAAGTCTTTCTTCCTTAAAATCGCGTATGGCTTTAAAAAGACCTATCATACCTTCCTGAACGATATCTTCTTTGTCTGCGCCGATTAAAAAATACGTTCTGGCTTTTGATTTTACAAGATTTTTGTATTTGTCAATTATATATTCTGTTGCCTCACTGTCGCCTTCTTGCGCAATAATAACTAGTTTTTCGTCCGGCATGGTGAGAAAGTCTGTTTCGGAGGGCATATATGTATACTCCTTTAACTTATTAATTACATATATTTTAAACACTTCGGGCAAAAAAGTCAAGTTTTGAAAAAATGTTCTATTTTTTTATCGGCAGTCATATATTTTGGACAAAGGTGATTTAAAGATGATAAACATTAACGAAGAGATTTTAAGATACCTAAGCAGCGACATAAAATCAATGATAGAAGGAGCAGACAAAAGCATTTTAAACAGTGCCGAGGAGATAAGAATTTTTGCCGAAAGGCACATTATAATTTACACCGCTAACGGCTTTTATTTTGTCACAAATTCTTCATCGGCCGGCAAAGAATATAAAAATGTATTTGTTCCTCCGTATAAAAGTGTTGAAAAGACTGTTTCTGTAATGTGCGAAAACTCGGTATATTCAAAAATCGATGAAATAAAAAATGGGTTTGTAACACTTCCCGGAGGACACAGAGTTGGGATTGTCGGAAATGCGGTACTCGATAACGAAAAAATCAGCTATATAAAAAACATCTCCTGCATAAATATAAGAATTATGCGTGAAGTTACAGGCGCCGGCGACTTCGTTATAAACAGTATTTTATCCGGCGGAAAAATCAGAAATACACTTATAATATCACCGCCTCAATGCGGAAAAACAACCCTTATCCGTGACATTGCCCGAATACTTGCAGGCAAAGAAAACTCAAAAAAAGTCGGGATTGTCGAT
>CABUQL010000179.1 GCA_902493665.1 uncultured Eubacteriales bacterium | reverse complement strand
ATTAAAAAACGGCAAAAAAAAATACAGCGATGACGGCGAGCCTTCAAAAACCGCAGGATTTCCGATTCTGGATATGCTTGAAAAAGAAAAGGTTACCGACGTTGTATGCGTTGTTACAAGATATTTCGGAGGAACGCTTTTAGGTGTGGGCGGTCTTATAAGAGCATATACAAAAGCGGCGAAGGATTGTCTTAAAAATGCTGAAGTTACGCATCAAAGACTGTGCTCTGTTTTAAAAATAACAAGCGATTATGCATTTTTGGAGCAGATAAAGCACATACTTAAATCAAAAACCGCCGTGCTTTCGGACATTGAATACACCGATAAAGCGGAAATATATATAATCGTCCCCGAAGAGGACGAAGATTTAATTAAAAATTCAATTTCCGATGAAACAGGAAACGCAGCGTCATTTGAAAAAATTAAAAACACATATTATGCAATTTAAAAATGCTTTACAGCAATAATTATTTAGTTTTAAGGAGGAAATAATAATGAAACCGGTAGTACTTAACAAAGAAAACTTTGAAGATGTTGTTTTAAAAAGCGATAAACCCGTACTTGTGGATTTTTACGCAGACTGGTGCGGGCCGTGCAAGATGATAGCGCCGATGATTGACGAAATAGCTGAAGAAATGGTCGATAAAGCGCTTGTGTGCAAGGTAAACGTTGATGACGCAAGAGATCTTGCAATTGAATTTAAAGTTGCAACAATTCCGACTCTTATGGTATTTAAAGACGGAAAACGCACTCAAACGGTTGTCGGCGCAAGACCGAAGCCCGACATTAAGGCACTTTTGGACTGATAAGGCTGTCATTAGTGACAAAAGCCGTCTCTTTAATAAACAAAAATCCGATATGGAAAAACCATATCGGATTTTTATTTATTATAAAACTGTTTTCACATAAGGCTTAAAAAAACAAGCCTTGTTTTTAAATTCTGCTTCTAAGGCAATATTGCCTATTCTTTGCAATGCATCTTATGCACGCGCAGCTTTTCCTTTTGCGGATAAAGTGCGGTTTTTCTTTCGCATCTGCCACATTGTCCACAAGGTCCCTGCAATGCATATTGAAGAATAACATCCGAACACAAGACCTACAGCCATCGGCAGTGCAAAGCTTACTATCGATTCAATATTGTTAATATATGCAAATATGAATATGATAAGCGCACCCGCAAGTGTTGTTGCACCCGTGTTTATCGATCTTGACATTGTCTGCGTAATGCTCTTGTTTACAAGAACATCAATGCTCTCGCCGCCGTCAAGCTTTTTGTTTTCTCTTATTCTGTCGTAAACAATAATTGTATCGTTTACCGAATATCCTACAATTGTAAGAATTACCGCAACAAACGAATCGTTAAGCGGAATTTTAAATATAACAAATGTGAAAAATACCATTATGCAGTCGTGAAGAAGTGCAACAAGTGCCATAACGCCTGCCGAAAGACCCGAAATTGTTATAAATCTGTACCATACATAAAAAACGATTAAAACCGATGAAATAAGTATAGCAAGTATTCCGTTTCTTAAAAATCTCTTTCCGATAAACGGTTCAACCGTATTTGATGATAAAAGTTTAGGATTGTTTGCCTTGAAATTTTCCGAAAGAACACTGTCAAGCTTTGTCTGTTCCGAAACCGAAAGACCTTCGTTTCCAGCCATATTGACTATCATTTTCTTTTCGTTTGAAGAAAGGTCGCTTGTAATCTGAACCGTTGCGTTTCTTCCCATTTTGTCGCTGATAATTTTTGCGGCGTCGTCGGTATCGATGCTTCCGTCATATGTGTATGTAAGTATTGCTCCGCCCTTAAAGCTGATGTCAAGACTTACGCCGTTAATAAACAAAAATACTATTCCGATAATAATAAAAGCAATCGATATTGAAAAATAAATATATCTGTTTTTGTAAAAGTTTATCATGCACTTACCCTCCCGTACAGCTTTGCTTTTCTAAGACCGTTATATCTTGAAAGCGATGTAACCATAAGTTTTGAAGCGGTAATACCCGAAATAAAGTTCATTATAACACCCGTTATAAGCGTGTAGCCGAACGAAAGCATTGTGCCCGAACCCAAAATCATAAGTATTACACCGACAATTGCCGTTGTAAGATTTCCGTCAACAACCGCGGCATACGCTCTGTGGTATCCTGTTTTAATCGCCATATCAAGAGTTTTGCCCGAATTTAATTCTTCTCTTATTCTTTCCGATATAATAATGTTTGTGTCAACACCCATACCGATTGAAAGAATAATTCCGGCAATACCGGGAAGTGTGAGCGTAATCTGCGGAATTGAAACAAGAAGAAGCTGAAGCGCACACTGAATTGAAAGTCCTATGCATGCAACAAAACCGGGGATTCTGTACCAAACTATCATAAATATGCAGATAAGCACAAATGTAAGAAGTCCCGCATTTATCATAACATTTAAAGCGTCGTTTCCGAGTGTGGGATTAATTGTGTTAAGGTTTTTAATTTCAAGCGAAAACGGGAGTGCGCCCGAGTTTATTTTATCCGACAAATCCTTTGCCGCATCTGCGTTTTCCATACCCGTAATTATAGCCTGTCCGCCCGTTATTTTGCTTTCAACGTTCGGTGCGGATATTAAAATGTCGTCCATATAAATTGAAATCTGCTTGCCGATGTTGTTTGCGGTTGCCTCTTCAAAAAGCTTTGCGCCTTTTGAATCAAACTCAATCTGAACAACATATCCGTTTCTTGTCTGGTCAAAAACAGGTTTACTGTTGCTCTTTACGTTTTTTCCTTCAACAAGAATATTTCCCGCTGCGTCGCGGAATGTAAGAAGCGCCGTTTCGCCAAGCTCAGATACTGCCTTTTTGGGGTCAAAATCTTTTTCGTCCGATTTCCACGGAAGTCTTACTATCACTTCGCCGTTGCTGTTGTCAACCGTAATTTCACGGTCAAGTATTCCGCTTGCGTCAAGTCTTGTTTCCAAAACCATTCTTACGGAATCAAGCTCCGATGAAGTCGGCTTTCGGTTTAAATCCTTCGGCGCAAATATTGCTTCCACGCCGCCTTTTATATCAATTCCGAATCTTATATCGTTTGAACCTTTAATACTCATAAATCCCAAATTTGCGCCAAACACCGCCGTATAAACAAGAATCAGGGCGACAATAAGGATTATAAAAAATGTAAATTTTTTGTTCATAGTTTCTCCCTTCGCATTTTTAAATGTGTATTTTATTAAGGCACCGGAGAGTCGAACCCAATATGGTTTATAAAGGCAAATTTGTCATAATGCTTCGTCAAAATGCTCGTAAATCCACAAAGGATTTATCCCGCTTTTTCCTTGCCTGATAAAAAATTTGCTCTTTTTAAACTCTTTGACCTCTGATTTAGTGAAATTTTTGTTTTTTTGCTGTGCAGCGTCGCAGAAAGGCTTTGTGCCTTTCGGGATGATAAGTCAAAAAACGGTAATTTAACAAATTAGAGGCATGTTGTGTTTGATTATCTAGTGCTAAAACTGCAAAGAAAGAACCTCTTTAATCCGTCCTTGTTATGTATGAAACTTATAATTACGCTGCAAAGCAAAATAATCGTAAGCGTCTTTGCAAAAAACACAACAAACAATGAAAAAACCGCCTTCGGAGCATTTACGCTTTCGTTTATGCACACGAAAAGGAGCCTCGTTTGGCGCAAGTCAACCTTGTCAAACGAAGCTATCGAAGGAGTATATATTTCATCGCCGCACGCTCTTTT
>CABUQL010000178.1 GCA_902493665.1 uncultured Eubacteriales bacterium | reverse complement strand
TTTTATGCTTATTTACAATATAATGCGGCTGCGACGCTTTGTAATAAAAACTCTCGCCTTTTTTTGCCCTGTACTCCTTATTGCCTAAAAAAACCGAAACCGAACCCGAAATTACATATCCGAATTCCTCGCCGTCGTGCGGTATGTCAACTTCGGACGAGCCGCCTTCTTCAAGTTCAATTATAATCGGTTCCATCTGATTTTTCTGAGAATTGGGCACTATCCAGTTAATTGTATTTTTAAGTTCTTTGTTTTCTTTTACAAAAACATCTTCTTCTTTAAAAACAACTTCTTCATCAACCTCATCGTTAAAAAATGTTTTAAGGTCGGTTCCGAGGCACTGCAAAATATCAAAAAGTGTTGAAATTGAAGGCGATGCAAGATCGCGTTCAATTTGCGAAATAAACCCTTTTGACAGTTCGCTGCGGTCGGCAAGCTCTTCCTGCGTAAGATTATTTTTAATACGCAGACGTTTAATTTTTTCTCCGATTTCCATTTGTAAGCCCCCGAGTCGAAAATCACTGTTTTGTATTTATTAGTAAATATTTTGTTTAGTGTTTCTAAACTTACCAAGTGATATTATATTCCTTTAAGCGGATAATGTCAATAGTTTTTTTGAATTTATATTGACTTATTATTTTTATAGGTTTATAATTTAAAAGAATCTATTTTAAGGAGTTTTTACCATGATAAAACTTTGGAACGAAAATGAAATACCGCTCTATGAAGAAAATATTGAAAATAACTGCATACCAAGCATTACACCATATATTAAAGAAGGCGCAAAATCGTGCGTTCTTGTTGTCCCCGGGGGCGGATATACAATGAAAGCTTCCGACCACGAAGGCGTTCAGGTTGCCGAGTTTTTAAACTCAATAAACGTTTCCGCATTTGTTCTCGATTACAGAGTTGCGCCGTATAAATTTCCGTGCTGCCTGCTCGACGCAAAAAGAGCAATAAGATACATACGCAAAAACGCAGATAAATACGGCTATGATGAAGATAAAATCGGAATTTTGGGATTTTCTGCCGGAGGACATCTTGCGGCAACCGTATCAACATCAACAGAAGACGAAGCAAGCGAATACAACATCGGAGATGAAATTGACAAAGTAAGTGCAAAAGTTAATTTTTCGGTTCTTTGTTATCCCGTTATCGTTTACAGTGATTTTTCGCATTACGGCAGTTTTAAGGCTTTGTGCGGAACTGACGACAAGCTCAAATTCAGTCTTTCTCTTGAAAAACGAGTTACGCCCGATACTCCGAAGACGTTTATATGGGCGACTTCAAACGACAATTGTGTCCCTGTTTCAAACACAATTTTATACACTCAAAAACTTGCCGAAAACAATGTTGAATTTGAAAGCCATATATTCAGAAACGGTTTTCACGGTCTGGGTCTTGCAGACAAAGACCCGAGACTTAATAAGGCTGTAGCAGTTTGGCCGTCACTCCTTGAAACATGGCTTGAAGATACAGGTTTTATCGGATAATTTGAATTTATTTTTAAGAATATTAGCCCCTTTATCCTCATAAAATGCAGATAAAGGGGTTGTTTTTTGTGATAAATTTAAGAGATAAAAACAATGATAACTGGACGTTTTTTTCAGACAGAGATGCAAATTTGTGTTTTCGCATAAACGACGGGGAAAGCGAAGTGCTTCAGGAAAAGTGCAGCGAAGAATTCGACGCTTGCTTTGACGAATCGGGAAATATACATATTGCCTTTCAAATGGAAAACGGCGAGCTCGGATACATTTTTTACGATTTTCAAAATTGGAAAAGAATTTGTGTATTAAAAAGCAAGCACAACAAAAAAGCATTTTCAAATCTTCGGCTTTTTTGCATAAACAAGCGTCCCGAACTGTTTTACTGTATGTCTTACAATTATAAATATTACATTGTGCATCACAGGATTATGTCATCTCTAACAAATCCCATTGCGCTTGATTACTGCTGCGAAAACAGTTTCAGCATATGCTGCGACAATGAGGCAAATGTTCATATTATTTACAAATCGGAATCCGATGAATTTATACACAAAACATTTAACTCGTCCTCTCAATCTTATTATGATACAAAAATTAACGCAAACGAAAACGCAAAAAGAATCATGTGTATGTACGACTCGCAAAACCGTCTTAATTTGCTTTGTGTTTCACGCACAAAAACGCATTACACATTATCTTACGAAAATCCGTCTTTAAATATAGAAAAGACTCTCGGTTTCGGAACAGACAGTCTTTGTCTGCCGTATATACATACCGACGGAAACAGAATTATAATTACATGGCATGAAAGATTTTTTGCATACAGAACGTTTTCAAACGATTTCGGGCACTCGTTTTCCAAAACAGGATTTTTGGGCAGGGATTTAACGACCGTTCCGTTAAAACTTTATTCAAAGCCGCTCGGCGTTTTGTATGTTACAAAAAAATCGGATTTATAGAAAACAAAAACACGCATTTTTCCTTTTTAAGAAATATGCGTGTTTTTTATTTTGAATAATTTTATATCTGTTCTTTCATTGCTCTCATTGCATTTAAAATTGCAAGTATGGCAACGCCGACATCTGCAAAAACGGCCTCCCACATATTTGCCATTCCTATGCCTCCAAGAACAAGGAATATCGCTTTTACCGCAAGCGCAAAAACTATATTTTGTTTTACGATAGACACCGTTTTTCTTGCGGTTTTTACAGACGGCGCGATTTTTGAAATATCATCGTCCATTATAACCGCATCGGCAGCTTCAATGGCAGCGTCCGATCCGACGCCGCCCATTGCAATACCAACGTCTGCAATTGCAAGAACAGGCGCATCGTTTATGCCGTCGCCGACAAAAGCAACATTTCCAGTTTTGTTATTTATAAGCTCTTTTACGCAATCGACCTTATCGGCAGGAAGAAGCGAATAATGAACGTTTTTTATTCCGAGTTTATTTCCGACGTACAAAGCAGATTCTTTACTGTCGCCGGTGAGCATAACGAGATTTTTAACTCCGACATCTTTAAGCGCTCTTATTGCACTTTCAGATGTTGCTTTAATTTCGTCGCTTATAACGGCATAACCCGCAAACTTGCTTCCGACAGCCATATAAACAACCGTTCCGATTTCTTCGCATTTTGTATATTTAATATCAAGCCTTTTCATAAGCTTTTCGTTTCCGGCACAAACCTTAATGCCGTTAACAATTGCCGCAACGCCGTAACCGGCAAGCTCTTTATAATCTGTAATATCAGGCTTTGATATTTCTTTGCCGTAGTGTGATTTTATCGCATTTGCAATAGGATGGCTGCTGTAGCCTTCTGCATGTGCAAGATAAGCAATAAAGTCTTTTTCGTCAATTTCCGGACTGTAAATCTTTGAAACCGCAAAATTTCCTTTTGTAAGCGTACCTGTTTTGTCAAATGCAATTGTATCGGTATGCGCAAGCATTTCTATTACGTTTGATCCTTTAACAAGGACACCATTTTTTGAAAGACGTCCGATACCGCTGAAATATGAAAGCGGAACGGATATTACAAGTGCGCACGGACACGAAATTACAAGGAATATCATTGCACGGTGTACCCACTCAACTATATTTCCGACAAAAATCGGAGGAATAAGAGCAAGACAAACCGCGCCGATTACAACAACGGGTGTGTAATATGCAGCAAATTTTGTAATAAAGTTTTCAGTTTTTGTTTTTGCCTCTGCACAGTTTTCAACAAGCTCAAGTATTTTTGTTACAGTACTTTCGCCAAAACT
>CABUQL010000177.1 GCA_902493665.1 uncultured Eubacteriales bacterium | reverse complement strand
TTATAAAAGAGCTCGGCACGGTTGCTCAAAAATCCGATATTGATTTTTATATCACGGTAAGTGCCGATAAAGATGAGCTTCCGAGTGAAATTTATGAGTATATAATTTGATTTAGACAAACGGCGGCTTTAAAGATATAAATGCCGCATTTGCGCTTGGTTTGGACAAATGAAAAAAGTTTTGAGATAAAGAATTTAAAGTAAAGAAATTAATATAAAGAAAAAGTATAATGTAAAAAATTTTAAACAAGAAAAGTTTAAAAGTAAACAAAACATTTAAAACCGACCGCTTTGACGGTCGGTTTTGCATATATGCAGAAAATATGCACAAATAACAAAAATTGAATATTTTTATCGCATAAATAGGCAAAAAATGAATAGAATCGCCTGCTTTGCTATGATATAATTTTTATATAGCCACAAGAAATACTATAAAAAACACTTTAAGGAGGAAATAAAACAATGAAAAAATTAATATCTTGTGTTTTGGTAATCTGCCTTGCATTTACGATGTTTTCATTTACTGCAATTGCGCAGGAAGACATCAGCGTTATAGTAAACGGAAAGCAGATTGAAATGGATCAGAAACCTGTACTTATAAATGACAGAACTCTGGTTCCGATGCGTGCGATTTTTGAGGCGCTCGGTGCAAAAGTGGAATGGGACAACGATACTCAGACCGCAACAGGCCCGCTCGGTGAAAAGGTTGTAAAACTTCAGATTGAAAACACGGCGGCAAGCGTTGACGGCAAAGAAGTAACGCTTGATGTTCCCGCAAAACTTATAAGCGACAGAACAATGGTTCCGGTAAGATTCATTTCGGAATCACTCGGTGCAAAAGTCGATTGGGAGGATGCATCTCAGACTGTTACGGTTACGCTTGATTCCAACGGCGGACGCGTGATGGATTTTGATTCGAAAACGGAATTTAAAATCCAAAAAGGCGGAGTTAACACTGCATATTCATCGGAATATGACTGCCGTGTAGGCGGCGGAGTGGGCAGTAAGCTCGTGCTTGAAATAAGCGGCGAAGACCACACATCGGGAAGCGGAAAATCGCTTAAAATTGTAAACGGCGGTATGGGACAGGCGAGAATTAAGCTTCTAAATACTTTTTCCGACAGTGAAATAACAAAGGATTATTCGGGAAAAACATTTACAGTTTCATACTATGCAAAATCTAAAACAGGCGGAAAAATCCTTACGGGTATTATGGCGGCAGCGTATATGGATTCTATGGACAAAAGCTATGAAACCCAGTATTACGCAAACGGCAAAACAGGCAACAGCTGTGCAAAAGAAGTTGCGCTTAATTCAAACGAATGGCAGAAAATTTCGTTCGATTACACAATGGACGATTTAAACTGTTCGGAATTTCAGATAGCGCTTCTTGCAATAGAGCTTAACGAAACAGTTGCCGAAATCTACATTGACGATATAAATGTTTCGGAAAAAAGCAAAGACGGCGAAAATGGCAATACAAATCCTGCGCCCGTAACTTCGGAAACCGATGGTATACCAAACGTTTTGGCAAACCCGACGGACAAAAGACCTGTTCCGACAAACTTTGAAAAATCAAACAAACTTGACGATTTGATTTATTACCCCATGTCCGAAGACGCGGATACTGTATACTCAAAACTTACGGGCGGAAAACAGGTTCTTTCAAACGACGATTTATTCAACGGAAAAATAACAACGGAAGGTATGCCCGAATACGGCAGTTACGAAGTTGTTGACGTTGATGGAATGCCGTTTAAAAAGGCAGTAAGATTTAAAGTAACAAAAATTCCGGAAAAAATATGGATGCTTAATTTAAGAATCTATCCCGAACTTGCCGACAAATACGAAGATGATGACGTAATGCTCATAAAACTTTACGTAAGGCGTGTTACGGGCGGTGATTTCGACACAAGAATGGTTAAATTTAATCTTTCGTTCCGTGAGAGAACCCACAAAGTTGCCGAAAACAAGGGCGGAGCATCATCCGATGTTTTGGCGGGCGACGAATGGACGGTAATGTATATGCCCGTAAAAACAAATCACGCATACGGTGCAGCGGGCAACGATATAGGATTTAACCCCGGTTCATATGTTCAGGAGCTTGAAATCGGCGGATTTGAAATGGTTAACTACGGCAAAAAATACGATGTAACCGATATGCCTTCATCTTACGGCTCATACAAGGGCAGCGAAGAAGACGCACAGTGGCGCAAAGACGCTATGACGAAAATCGAAAAAATAAGAAAAGGTGACATAAAGGTTATCGTAAAAGATGAAGCCGGAAACGTTATTCCCGACGCAAAAGTAAATGTGGATATGTACGAGCACGAAGTTAACTTTGCGTGCGCAATCAATCCCACAACACTTATGAAAGACGAAACTTACAGAAAAGTTGTTGTTGAAAACTTTAACTCAATGGCAACTGAAGGTCTTTTCCACAGACAGTACGAAAACCAGAATGACCAGCCAAGTTATACCGAGCTTCCAAAGCTTATAAATTGGGCATATGCAAACGGCTGCGCAAAGAACGTTAAAGGCCACGCGCTTATGTGGGATACCGAAACAGACGGCGAAGAACCCGGTCTTGACGTTTACAAATCAACAAAAGTAGGTCCGTATTTAAGCGTTTTAAACGACAAAGCGGCTCTCGACGCAAAAGTTAAAGCACATTTTGAATGGATGGCAAAAAGATTCCCGACCGTTACCGACTGGGACGTAACAAACGAGGACGGTTCAAGAAAAAATACAAGAGCACTCAACACATTTAAAAACATTTACGGAGACGATGTTCTTATAAATTGGTACAAATACGCGCGAGAGATATTCCCGAACGCAACACTCGAACTTACGGACGGTTTCTACAGTGAAAATCAGGTGTTTAAAGTGTCACAGAAACCTTTCCTTGACTGGGCGGTTAAAAATCTTGATTTTGACTGCATTGGTCAGCAGGGTCACGTAAGCTACACATCAACACCCGAAAACATTATTAAGACAATGGATATCCTTGAAAGCTACGGAAAGAAAATACATGTAACGGAGTTTGACACGGGAACGGTAACAAATGACCAGAATTATCAGGCAAATCTTGTTCGCGACGCGCTTATTGCGTACTTCTCATGCGAAGCCGTTGACACAATTCAGCTTTGGGGGCTTCAGGACTGGAGCGACAGCGACCACTCAAAGAGAATTATGTATAACAGCGATTATTCGCTTAAACCTTCGGGCAAAGAGTTCCAGGACCTTGTTTATAACAAGTGGTGGACAAGAGAAGCCGGCACAACAAATACAAACGGCGAATTTGCAACAAGAGGTTACTACGGCGATTATACAATTACTGCCGAAAAAGACGGAAAGAAAGTTTCAATCGACGTTCCGTGCAAAAAAGGCAATGATAACACCGTAACAATCGTGCTTAAATAGCGTTTTTAAAAAATCTTGTTATTCCGCCCGCGCAAATGCCGAAGAAAGACCTTGTGCCTTTTGGATGATGATAAGGCGGAAAAACGAAAATTTAACAAATCAGAGGTATGTGGTGTTTAACTCTCCGATGACAAGATAAAAAACACAAAAACCGAAAGCAAGACAGTTTGTTTTGCTTTCGGTTTTTTTATGTGCGAATTAATTTGGTGTTTTATATAATCTGTTTTTTTAATCACGTAACATTTTTTTAAATTACACAAAAATTTTCATTATAAAGTTTACGGCGGCGCACAATAAAATTCCCGCGAGAGTGGGGAGCAAGGCTGCAAGGAGAG
>CABUQL010000176.1 GCA_902493665.1 uncultured Eubacteriales bacterium | reverse complement strand
GTTGTAACTACTTTTATATCCTTGCAAAGCGATATTTCTTTTACTTCCTCGCTTTTCATTTCAAGACCGAACTGCATTGCCTGCTCCGACATTTTCATGCAAAGCGACGCACCGTCTGTTTTTCCCGTTCCGATATAATTGTCAACCTCGCTCGTAAGCGCAGCTTGTCCGCCCGGAAAAAGACGCTCAAAAATTAGCGTTTTAAGACCTGCCCTTGTGCAGTAAAGACCTGCACTAAGTCCTGCCGGACCGGCACCTATAATGATAACATCATACATTTTTTCACCCCGTTTTTATTGACCCAATTTAAAATTTTTATCGGTAATCTCAAAATCAAGTTCTTTTGAATTATAAACATTATTGTCACTGTCAACGATTATATACATTAAATCGGGCTCGTTTTTCAAAACCTTAATGCCCTCATCTTTTCCCATTGCAAAAACGGCAGTCGAAAAAGCGTCGCACTTTTGAGAATCCTCGCCTACAACCGTAACGCTTTTAAGGTCGGAATCGGTACACTTTCCCGTAAACGGACTTAAAATATGATGATACATTTTTCCGTCTTTTACAAAATATCTTTCGTATGCTCCGCTTGTTACAACAGAAGTGTTTTTTACATTGCAAATCCCGAAATATTCGCCTCTTTCGCCGTCGGGATTTTGTATTCCCACCTTAAAATTTCTGTTTCCGAAAACATAAACATTTCCGCCGAGGTCAATAATCGCCTCTTTTATGTTGTTTGTTTTTAAAATCTCTATTGCCTTGTTTGCGCAGTATCCCTTTGCTATGCCGCCGAGGTCAACACTCGCACCGCCTTCAAGAACGACTTTTCCGTTTTCCGATTTTATATTTTTATATCCCACGCTTTTAAGCGCATTACCGGTTTCTTCATCCGACGGAATATATCCTGTATTGTTTTTAATATCCCACAAATCGGAAAGCGGTTTTATTGTTACATCAAAATATCCGTTTGTTTTTTCACTGTAAATGACAGAATCCGATATAATTTTTGCTGTTTCCGTGTCGCTGCTTAAAGATTTTTCTTTATTAAGAGACGAAACCTCACTGTTTTCTTTGTATGCGCTTAAAAGATTGTCGTCTTTTTTTATTTGCTCAAAAATTTCATCTATAGATTTTTTTGCATCTTTGCCCTTTACGGATACTTTAATTATTGTATCGAGTGCGTAATCGCTTTTGGTTACATCGGTATTTCTCGTGTAGACTACGGCAAAAACCATTACCAGAGCCAAAAGAATTAAAATAACTGTATAAAGCTTTTTCATAATATTTTTGCACCGTCCCTAAAAGCAGCAGCATTCGTTTATGATTTTAAATCCGTCGTTTCTTATCTTTTCAAATTGTGAAAATTTTACGGGATTTACGCCCGTTCCCACTTCAACGGTAAACGCCGGAGTTTTAAATTTTTCAAGCACCCAGTCTTTAAATCCCGAAAACGACTCCACTCCCTCGGCATTATAAAGCTCGTATCCGCTTACACCGCAAAGCTTTTTTGCATCGTCTAAAAAACCAATGTTTTGGTAATCCCAATATATTACCTCACCCTGAGAATGAAAAGCAATGCAAATATCAAATTTCTGCTTTTCGCAAAGCTCTTTTACCGCCCTTGTTTCCGGCTCGCTAAACGGGTATGACCCCGAAAATCTCGTCGGAGAAGGAGAGTTTATTCCGAGCTTGTTTGCCGCTTTTACGCCTTCATAAAAAGAGGCGTCGTAATTGTGATTTAAGTCAACTCCGTTTGCGTTTGCCTGCCATACTTTCTCGCATTTTTTTCCGCAAAGAGCTTTTTTAACAAGCCGGTAGCTTTCATCTTCTTTTTTTATTCCATGAATTGCAATTTCCACTCCGTCGGGATTTACCATCGGAATAATGTAAAAAGACGCATTTTTATATATGTCCAAAACACTGTATCCGCACATTGTATCTTCGTTTTTAAGTTTTTCGGAAAACTCATTTACATAACTTAAAAGCAGCGATGACGTAATCCATTCAAGACCGTGATGTGCTCCGTTTAAAAAAATCTTCCTGTTTCCCTTGCCCATTTTTATGCAGAGTATATCCCTGCCCTTAACCGATTTTCCGACAGAAAACACGCCCACAAACGGGTTTTTCTTTATAATTTTCGATATGTTTTTTGTAAGCAAGGCATAATCCATATTATTATAATTCATACCGCCGCCTCCTTTTTTGGTGTACGGTATAATAATATGCCATGCCTTTAAAAAATAGACCGTGCATTAAAGAGCAGAATTAATTCTTTTGCGATTGCAGGTATTTTGACTTCGGCATTACTGCCTGTGAAAACCATATTTTGCTTTCCGGTGCACTTAACCGAATATCCTTTGTATGTCGAAATACGTTACAAAAAGAATAAATGCCAAAAGAAGCGCAAAGCCGATAAAATGGATTTTTCCTTCAACCTCGCTGTCAACGGGTTTTCTTCTTATCATTTCAATTATGATAAACACAAGTCTTCCGCCGTCAAGTGCAGGCAGCGGAAACAGGTTTACAATTCCGAGATTTATTGAAATCAGCGCCATAATAT
The DNA here is from genome assembly GCA_902493665.1 of uncultured Eubacteriales bacterium. Taxonomy (GTDB): domain Bacteria; phylum Bacillota; class Clostridia; order UMGS1810; family UMGS1810; genus SIG430. The sequence continues at coordinate 1,217 of CABUQL010000176.1, read as the reverse complement.
AAAGAACGTTTATAACACCCGTTTTCGACGCCTCTCCGATTGTCGATACTATTCCGACAGGTCCCGAAAGCGATGAAACGGGGACTTTTCCCGTAAAGAGCCACATAAATGACAAAAACACAAGACGGCACATAAAAACTGCCTCGTTAAATGCCGCACCCACTACGGAAACGGGGTTTTTATCAAGATTTGAAACTTTAAATCCGAAAGTTTTCTGTGCTTCATCGGGTGAAACAAGTTTTGTGATTTCCTTATCGGCACGCTTTACCGTTATATATGCGTCGCCGTAATTATTTTCCATATTAAAAAGCACAATATCGTTATAGTAAGATATTTTTGAGCTCTTTTTTTCGCCTTCCATTTTTACGATTCTGTCGCCTTGCACAAAGCCCGCTTTTTCCATCGGAGAATCTTTTATAACCTCCGAAATGACGTTTGTTCCGGCACCTTTAAAGCTTACGATAATTACAAAAATTATAAATCCCAAAATGAGATTCATAACTGCTCCGGCAATCACAACAAGAAATTTCTGAATCGGAGTCTTGTTGCAAAGAGCGCCGTCGCTGCTGCTTTCTTCGTCTTCGCCCTCAAGTTTAACATATCCGCCTATCGGCAAAAGCCTTACACTGTAAAGTGTTTCTTTTCCCTGTTTCTGAAATATTTTATGGCCCATACCGATTGCAAATTCATGCACGGTAACGCCCACTTTTTTTGCCATTAAAAAGTGCCCCAGCTCATGTATGAAAATGAGCAGACAAAAAGTTATTACAGTCCAGATTGCCGTTACCATATCAATCTTCCTTTCTTTTAGTCAGTCTTTTTAACAAAAAATTTGCCGTAAAATCTTAAAAAACTTTTGATAAAATACTACTGTTTTTTCATTCGGTCAGCCCCAAAAGGCACAAACAGTTTTAAGATTCCGCAGTCTTAGCGCTATTGTTTTACTTTGCCGAACACGTATTTTCTTGCAAAGTCATCTGCATAAAACACATTTTCCAATGTAACATCTGTATTGCCGTCAAATGATGCCATTGCGCCCCCGATTAAATCGGCGATATCCAAAAATTTGATTTTGTCTTTTAAAAACAAATCAACCGCAGCCTCATTTGCGCCGTTTAATACAGAGCACATAACAGAGCCTTTTTCGATTGCCGAAAAAGCAAGGCTCAGGCATTTAAAAGTTTCATAATCGGGTTCGTCAAACGTAAGGCTTGATA